>JAPLHH010000165.1 GCA_026389735.1 Chloroflexota bacterium
AACGCTTAAGATAATCTTGGGATAACTGAGCCAAGGTTGGAAGTCCTCTTCTAGCCCCAATTTCACTGATGGCAAAGCTGGCCATTATATCTCCAAGCAATCCGCATTCTTCAAGCCTCTTGCTTCTAAGAAAACCGAAAAGAAAGCCGGCAGCAAAGGCATCTCCGGCACCGGTGGTCTCCAACGGGGATTTTGGGCTTCCTTTTTCAGACTCAACCTCATATTCTTTTTCCCCGTCACAGATATGGGCTGTAACCATCCCGTCTTTGCCCTTAGCTATACCCTTGCCCAAAGTTATGACAACAATCCGGCAACCTAGTTTTACAAGTTCTCGAGCCCCAACTCTGAAACCCTCGCCTGTCAGTCGCTCGATTTCCTCACGGTTCATAAAAACGATATAGGTTCTTTCCAGCAAAGGAACTAAGGCTTTCAGACCTCTAGCCACATAGAACATTCCGGGAGCTAGACTGACCTTTACCGAATTTAACAGTTTCTTCGTTACGTCAACTTGAAGGTTAAACTGCTTGTCATCGGCGAAGGAAGACAGATGAACCATCTGAGCCTGGTTTAAATAGGCTAAATCTATATCCTCAGGACCGAGCAGGTTATTAGCCCCGGGGGATACATGTATTGCTCGTCCCCCCAGCCTATCGCTGAGGCAGACTGTTGAGCCTGTCTTTACTTCCTGTTTGATTCGAATTCGACTAGTATCTACAGCAACAGCCTTGAAATCCTTGATAAGCTCCTCCCCATCATCGTCAATGCCAACAGCGCCAACAAATCCTGCTTTAACGCCCAGTTTAGCCAAACCGTAAATAGTATTAGCCGCTGAGCCGCCCGGGAGAGATTCAAAACCCCTTACCAACTGCTCCCCATTAACAACAATCTCATCGACCTGATACAGGCGGTCGATGTTCATTGCCCCAAAGCCAACTATACCAAGCGAAGCCATGTGAATTCAGCCTAGTGCCGCTGCCTCTTCTCGAACAGTACGGCGAATTCTTTTGTGAATATCGAGAGGAGCCGTAATATCCTCAATCCCAGCTAGCCAGTGAAAGTGCTCTCTATCACCGTTCCCGCCAGCCTTTTCTTTTCCCTTGACCAGCTTTTCTACCGCTGAGCGTTTACCTTTCTTCCAACCTTCCATGACAGGCCACAGGTCATAAATATGTGTGGATGCCAGGCCTATAGTAGCGTAGGGTAGTGCATACTCGTTAGCATTGAAAGCAATAGCCAGACCCCCAGCCTGGTCAACAGCCTCAAGCATCTTGAAGTCGGTAATACTATCACCCACCACTACCCAGTTTGACAAAGGTTGACCTTTTGCTTGAGCAAAACGTTTTAGCGCTTCTACCTTGCGCTGTCCTCCCACAGGTCTCACCTGCTTCAGGAGTGAACCCAGATTGGTCTTAGGCAATTCTTTCCAGTAAAAGCGATCAAGTTGTTTCTTGATCCAGTCGTCATCAACTAATAGAGCGCTCAAAATATCTCTCTCTATCGCTTCCAAAGGGCGAAAATCTTCTTTATTTAACATCTGGGAGATTTTATCTAAAGGGAAGGAAGTACAGGCAACATTTTGAGAAAAGATATTTAACCTGTGTGCTATATGCAAAGCATATTGCTCATAGCTGGTGCTGATGCAGAATACGTTCCAACCCTGGGCACTGAGACGAGAGACCAGTGCCGCAGTTCCACCAGTTAAGGTTGCCTTTCTCGCTAGGGTGGAAATGTCTCTCTCCTTTATCTTATGATAGACCAAGAACGGTGCAATAAGAGCCAAAGTATCACCGGGCTCGTAGCCTGTTTTACCTTCTAGAGTTAATAAATCATCATATCGACTGATGATCTCGAAAAGTTTGCCGCCACCAGGGAAAAGCTTCATAAGCTCATAGGCATTGTCCTGAGTAGCTAACGGACCTTCAAGGTCAAAGCAGATTACACTCATCTCAAGTCCACTGCTCTATCTACTTCATCAGTCAGATCATACCCTGGTATCGGTTTCCCATAATGGTCAAATATCGTGCCAGCCTTTATTTTAACCTCACCTCGACTGAAGGTTTTCAAGGTCGACACGATAAGCGGGAATTCTCTGGCTAGCCCATGCCGGCGGATGAGTTGAAACAGTGCATTGTTTATGCCCTGTTCTTTCTTTATCTTAGCTACAGAGCTATTATCTGTTTCCCGCCAATATCTATCAAAAGGCTCACCCCTAATGGGAAAAGTGCAATAAGTTATTACCGGCCCCCTGTCCAGTTCCGGCGTTACCAGATGCATCATCACTCCAGATTCTGCAGCGTTATCCTCTATTAGCGCCCAGATTACCTCTTGCCAGCTACCTTTAGGCCCTCCAGGAGCTGCTGGATGCAGGTTAATCATATCATATCTTTGGCACATATCTTTCCCGACGATAAGCATATAGCCAGCAAGCACGCATAAGTCATGTTTGAAGCCCTGCAGCCTCTCCATGACCTCTTTGTCATATTCGAGTCGCCACTTTGGTAAGGTTTCAGCCTCTGCCTTGTCCGTTATATCCTGCGTAGCCTCAAATTTCTTTGATGAAAAGCAAATCAGCGGAATACGATAGCTTTGAACTAATTCAAAGAATGAGTCGCTCTGTTTCGCTTCTCCGGGCTCTCGATTGCTGAAGACAAAAGCAATCGTGCCCTCAATTTCACCGGTTTGAACTTTGTGGTAAACAACTTGCAGAAGCTGTCTTGCTGCCTCATCCCTGCCGGTGGAAAACCAACCGATGGTCAACAAGGGTACCTCTCCTAGGACAAGCGCTTCTTCAATCTAACCCAGGCGCTGACAAAATGAGCAGTCGGGTTTGACTTATTACCGGAAATCTTTCCCTTAGCCAGGGAAGCCAGAAATTCGTCTTTACCATTGAATTCCGGCATTTCAACACAGGCATTGCCTATCTCGGAAAGTGTATGAGCGTCGCTGCCGGCACTGGCAAGTTTGCCATATTTCTGTGCTAGCTGCCACGCTCTGGCCGAACTACCTGGCGAAAGGCTGCGGGCATTAAAGACCTCGATAATATCAACTTCTGGCATTATATCTTCGAAAACTTGGTTTCTAAAAACTGATAAACGTAACCTGTCATACGGATGCGGAATGCATACCAGCCCATCCTGAGCTTTGATCTGGGCTACGGTTTCCGTAATGGATAATTTGCTAGGGATCTCCTGGCTAAGAAACATCCCGATGACCTCGCCGTCCAAAGTCAGAATTTCCTCACCGACGATAATCGGGAAGGGCGCTATTTCCTTCAGCTTTAGCGCACCTGCAATAGCGTTATGGTCAGCTACCGCCAGACAGTTAATGCCGACTTCAAGGCAGCGTGCGATTATCTGCTCCAGAGGCATGGTGCAATCCATAGAATAGGCGGTATGAATATGAAGGTCAGCTTTTATCAAAGATTCAGCTCACCCTCTCCAGATATTCCCCGGTGCGGGTATCTACCTTGATAATGTCACCGTTATTTATGAAAAAGGGTACCTTAATAGTAATGCCTGTCTCCAGTTTGGCTGGTTTGCTGCCAGCGGAGGCGGTATCACCCTTGAAGCCGGGGCCTGTCTCCATGACCTTAAGCTCCACAGAGACAGGTAATTGTATCCCCATGGATTTGCCTTTATGTGTCAGTATTTCCAAGTTCGACCCGTCTTTCAAATAGTTCAGCGTCTCACCAAGCATTGCCTTATCAATGGGTATCTGCTCGAAAGTCTTAGTATCCATAAAATGATAAAGGCTGCCATCATTATAAAGGTACTGTACGGGGCGGCGCTCAAGGAAAGCCCTGGTAAATGTCTCACTGGCCTGGAAGGCGCGTTCAGTAGTATGGCCAGCACGAATATCACGAAGTTTCAGCCGAACCTGTGCTGAGCCTCGCCCCATCTTAATATGCTGGAAATCAAGAACCTGATACAACTGCCCATCCAGTTCAATAGTTATCCCTCTTTTTAATTCTCCAGCGTCGATCATAAGGTGACTACCCTCCTAACAAATGTTTGCTATCTTCTCCGCCTTGGTAAGGGCTTTGACTCTGCCATTCTCCATTACAACTGTATCTTCAATTCTAACTCCACCCCAGCCAGCGATATAAATTCCAGGCTCTATAGTAAAAACCATGCCATCAATTAGCAAGTCTGAAGAATTAGGCCCAAGCCGTGGTGATTCATGAGCCCCTAAACCAATACCATGCCCCAAACCATGACCAAAGGCATCATCATAGCCTGCCTGTTCCACAATCGTTCGGGCTAATCGGTCAGCTTGGGCACCACTCATACCAGCCATAATTGCAGCCAAAGCGGTTAGTTGTGCACCCAAAACAATATCATAAATTTTAGAAAAAGTCTTGTCTTCATCACCTAGAAAAAAGGTCCGGCTTAAGTCACTGCAGTAACCATTCACCCGGGCTCCCAAGTCAATCACTACAGGCTCATTTTCAAGAATAACTTTATCAGAGGGCTTGGCATGGGGCAAAGCCGCGTTAGACCCAGAAGCCACAATAATATCGAAGGGCACGGCTTCACTACCCATCTCTCGGAGGAACCTCTCCAATTCCCAGGCTATTTCCTTTTCACTCACCCCAGGACGGATAATCGATTTAGCGTGGTCAAAAGCGGCATCAGCTAGCTTAACTGCCGCAGTTATAAATTTTACTTCTTCAGGTTCTTTTACGACGCGGAGAGATTCCACGAGACCGTTGGTCGGAATAAGTTGGGTTTGGTAGTGGTCATCGTCTACCGTTTTAAATAGCTGCTGGTAAATGGCAAAAGGGACCTGGTCAGCTTCAAAGCCTACTTTTTTGAATCCTAAATCTGAGGCCAATTTGGGTAACCAATTTACTAAGTCGCCCTTCACATGAATGATATCAAAATCCGACGCTTCTTTCTTAGCTTGCTCTACGTAACGGAAGTCAACGGCTAGAAAAGCATTACTGGATGAAATCAGCAGCCAACCTGTTGAGCCAGTGAAACCGGAAAGATAACGCCTGTTCTCCGGCTGAGAAACTATGAGAACATCTAATTCCTGTTGTGTCAAACTCTGCCGTAGTCTTTGCAGCCGGCTCACTCTTACGTCTCTTTCTTCAGTTCTCCAACTAAAGTTCGCAGCGCCGCAACATACCCCCACCAACCCAACCCACTGATTTGCCCTTTGGCAGTGGGAGTAATCACCGATTTCGCCCGCCATTCCTCACGAGCATAAATATTAGATAGATGAACCTCAATGACTGGCAACCCACTATCAGCCAAAGCATCCCGTAAGGAAAAACCATAATGGGTGAGTGCTCCGGGATTTATGATTATGCCGCTAGCTTGCGAAGAATTCTTCTGGATAAAGTCAATAAGTGCTCCCTCACTGTTGGACTGAAAGCTAACTACATCTACACCCAGGCTTTCGCCTTCCTTCCTTAAAAGGGCATCAAGCTCTGCCAATGTTTTATCCCCGTAAATGGCTTTATTCCGCTTGCCCAACATGTTAAGGTTCGGTCCGTTGATAACCATGATTTTCATGATGCCGCTCCTATTTTTTCTAGTTCATCCACTTTATCCTTATATTGGCAGGCAGTGCATTTCACCCATCCGTCTCGATATGTAATTAGCAGCTTGCCGCACTGAGGACAGGGCTGTGGAACTGGCCTGCTGTTAACTGCAAATTGGCATTGCGGGAAGCCGCTGCAACCATAGAAAATACGCTTTTTCTTGGTTTTCCTCTCTACTAGCTCCTTTCCACACTGTGGACAGGAAACACCAGTTTTGACAACGAAGGACATTGTCTTTTTGCAATCAGGATAACCGCTACAGGCCACGAACTTACCAAAGCGCCCTGTCTTCAATACCATGGGACGCCCACAATCAGGGCAGATTTCCTCCGTTGGCTTAGCAATATTTACTCTTTCTATCTTCTCAGCAGCTTGGCTCAGTGTTTCCTCGAAAGGCGTATAGAAGTCTTTTAGAACAGGCACCCATCCCTTCTCGCCTCGAGCAACCTCATCCAGCTCTTCCTCAAGCTGAGCAGTGAAATCCAGGTCAACAATTTTGGGGAAGTGCTGGGTCAAGAGGTCATTCACAACTAAGCCTATTTCGTCGGGACAAAGCTTACCATTCTCCTTATATACATAGCCTCTTTCCTGGATAGTAGATAGAATCGGAGCGTAAGTGCTTGGACGTCCGATTCCTCTTTGTTCCAGCGCCTTTATCAACGTAGCCTCAGTATAGCGAAACGGTGGTTGGGTAAAACGCTGCTCCGGGAAGAGGTCCAATAACACTAATTTTTCGCCAACTTTCAATTTAGGTAGGGGGATTGCCTTTTCTTCTTCTCCGTCCTCGTCTTTTCCCTCACTATACAAAGTAATAAAACCTGGAAACTTTACTACCGAACTGCTTGTCCTCAGTAGATATCCTTTTTGGGATTCAGAACATTTTGCGTCTATTTCCACAGTGGTAATATCCAACGATGCTGCTGCCATCTGGCTTGCCACCATCCGCTTCCAGATAAGCTCGTATAGCTTAAGTTGCTCTGGCTTAAGGTAAGAGCGGAGCTGGGCAGGTTCCCGGTGAATCTTTGTCGGCCGAATAGCTTCATGCGCCTCTTGTGCCCATTTGCCTCTCTTGACAAAAGAACGCGGATGCGGGGGCACAAAACGAGCACCATATTTGTTAGTAATAAAATCTCTGGTCTCAGCTATGGCGCCAGTAGCTACATGCGTGGAATCAGTGCGCGTATAGGTAATCAGCCCTACCGGACCCTCTTCACCCAAAGGTATACCTTCATAAAGTTGCTGGGCAATAAGCATAGTGCGTTGAGCGGTAAACCGCAGCTTACGCCAGGCTTCCTGCTGCAGGGTGCTGGTAATAAACGGCGGCGCCGGTTGACGAGCTACCTCTTTTACTGCTACCTTCTTAACCGCATAATCAGCTTTCCTCAGTTCATCTTCAATCCTCTTGGCTTCCTGTTGATTGGGTATCTCCAACTTTGTACCGCCAGTCAGACCTATAAGTAATGCCCTGAAACCGGCCTTCTGGTCTTCTGGCAAGCTCTTGGCTAATTCAGCCTCAATAGTCCAGTACTCCCTACTAACGAATTTTTGTATCTCTCGCTCCCGGTCAACAATTATTCTCAAGGCTGCTGATTGAACCCTTCCTGCAGAAAGCCCCCTTTGCACCTTCCGCCACAGCAATGGGCTCAGTTTGTAGC
This sequence comes from Chloroflexota bacterium, assembly GCA_026389735.1. The sequence continues at coordinate 7,204 of JAPLHH010000165.1, forward strand.
CAACCAATCTGTCTAAGAGACGGCGTGCCTGTTGGGCATCGACTAAATTCATGTCAATAGAGCGAGGATGATGGAAAGCCTTTTCTACCGCCTCCTTGGTTATCTCGTGAAAGACAACCCGGTGAATAGGCAGTTTGCTCTTATCTAATTTAATGGCCTCGACCAGATGCCAGGAAATTGCCTCACCCTCACGGTCAGGGTCAGTAGCTAGATAAACCGCTGAGGCATCTTCCACCGACTTCTTCAACTCACCGAGCACCTTTTTTCTCCGCTTGATAGTGACATATCTGGGAGCGAAGTCATTGGTTATATCTATACCCAGTTCGCTTCTGGGCAGATCACGAACATGCCCCAGAGTCGCCTTAATAGCATAACCTGTGCCTAATATCCTGCTTATAGTCCTTGCTTTGGCTGGTGATTCAACAATAACAAGTTTCACTGCCATAATTACCTTGCCGTTTGATATTCTTCTTTCATCTCCCTAGCCAGCACATAGTTCATACCGCCGACCTGTTTCACCATCCCTTTAAGCTCCATCATTGTTAGAGTGCTGCTAACCAGAGCCGCCGCTAGGCCGCTAATGCGACTGAGCTCATCAATGTGAGTTGGCTCATGGCTTAGTTGCTTCAGAAACAGTGATTCAGTGTCGTCGGCAGGCAATAGTTCCTTCATCTCCAGTTGCTGCGCCATTATAGCTAAATTCAGCTCCTCTAAGATATCAACATAGTTCCGGACCAGTTTTGCCCCCTCCTGAATAAGGTGATTCGTCCCTCTGCTGGCTGGAGATAGAATACTGCCCGGGACGGCGAAGACCTCTCGGTTCTGCTCCAGCGCCTGATTAGCCGTGATTAAGGCTCCACTGCTTTCACCTGCCTCCACCACCAACACACCGAGGCTCAGTCCACTCATAATCCGGTTGCGTCTGGGGAAATTATCAGCTTTAGGCCGAGTGCCCAGAGAGTATTCACTTATCAAAGCGCCGTGCTCCATAACCTCGCGAGCCAGCTTAGCATTCTCCGCCGGGTAAACGATATCCAGTCCGCAAGCAAAGACAGCAACAGTCCTGCCGCCGACTTCAATCGCAGCACGATGAGCTACAGAGTCAATCCCTTTAGCCAGACCACTAACGATAGTGATTTTATTTCGAGCCAGGTCGCTCACAATCTCCTCAGTGACTTGTCGCCCGTAGACGGTAGCCCGACGGGTGCCGACTACAGCTAGACAACATTCATCTTCGGGCAATAAGTTGCCCCTGACATAAAGCACCGGCGGGTAATCATAGATTTCCTTCAACCTCTGGGGATAGGCAGGTGAATCACAGGTGAGCACTTTCACTTTATACTGCTTCAATCCATCCATTTCTACATCTAAAGAAATCCTGGGTCTCAAATTTACAATAGTATCTACTGTTTTCGAATCAAGCCCAGCCTTTTTTAGGTCGCTGGCTGGGGCTTTCCAGGCATGTTCCATGGTAGTGAAGTGTTCAAGCAACTGTGACATTTTTACCCGACCAATGCCGGGCATCTTGGAAAAGCCTACCCAATATTTCAACTCATCTGTACTCGCCATCTGAGTTGAAACATTGTAGCATAGGTAAGATAGGCGAACAACGCTTGTGAGTAAAGTTTTGGCGGAGAGGGTGGGATTCGAACCCACGGTCGCCAATAGCGACACGCGCTCTCCAGGCGCGCCTGATAGTCCACTCCAGCACCTCTCCAGAGCCTGGCGGAGAGGGTGGGATTCGAACCCACGAGGCTTATCGCCCACCGCTTTTCGAGAGCGGCACCATAAACCACTCGGACACCTCTCCGGCTCAGTTAACATTATACAATTACTGCCTTCGAAGGCAAAGTTAGATTATCAGAGGACTGACCGTGAGCGTGATTCTTCAGTTGCTTCGTTCCCTCAGAATGACAGAAGATAAAGGAGTCGGATGTT
>JAPLHH010000193.1 GCA_026389735.1 Chloroflexota bacterium
TAAGAGCAAGGGAAAAGTATACTAGGGAAAAGTAGGTGTGGGCCGGACGTAACAAGTCCCCCTTTAGCATTCGTGGGTTCAGGTATCAGATGATCTTAGCCAGAAGTTCTTTTGTGGTTACTACGTTGAGTCTTTTCTTGATTTCTGGTGTGTGAAAGTCTTTGTCTCCCGTGACAAGATAGTCGGGGTAGGCTTTCAGTGCACTAGCTAGTATTGGGGCGTCTTTCCTGTCTCTTATGAGTTCCTCGGCTTCTTTTCCATCCTCTGTTTTGATGATAGTCAATGCATTGGTTACGTCGCTGAACATCGGCTCGCACTCAGGGAACTTCCTCTGTATCACTATCCTGATTTCATCAATCACCAACGTACAGGTTATAAGCTCAACTATCCCAGTCAACCCCAACTGCAGGAGTGTGCTCTCTGGTCCCTCGTAGAATAGGCCGGAGATTAGGGTGTTGGCGTCTAAGAAAACCCTATGCCGAGGTTTGTTTGCGCTGGAATAGTTCATTCTCTACTTTGCCTAATTCAGCCAGTAATTCGCTTTTTGTCACGCCCTTGCTTTTAGCCAGTTTCTGCAGCTCCAGCAGTCTGGCAGTCAACTCGAGGCGCCTAACAGCGTCCCTCACAGCCTCCCCGCGGGATGAGTATATGCCTTCCCTGACCATATTGTCCAAACCCTTTACTTGACTCCCCGTCAACCGCACCTGTATCGTGTCCATATGCATCACATTACCATAGTAATTGGACATATTTATATGCGCTTTCCCATGGTTTTCGTTTTGTTTAGGTCCTGATTTACGGGTATAATATGGGAATGATACTGACATCCAAGTTAATATCTCCCCAGAAAGCAGTGTCTGTTCAGTAGTTGAATCGTCTCTCGTATTCCTTGTGGTCGAACCACTCCAAGATAATCGCAACTATCAAGACCTCATCGGTTTCGATTGTGTAGACTAGCCTCCAACCATTTGGTAAATCATACTTCCAAAGGTTAGTGATATGGTACTCTTTCACATATTCCTTCGGCCAGAGGTTCTTTGGTATTTTAATTCCGCATGTCGGGTTCTTTCTGAGGTCGCTTATGGCTCGTTCTATGAAGTTGAATAACTGAGTGTCCTCGTATTTGCCTTCGCCAAGTAGCAGGTATTCTGACTTTAGCTTCTTTGTTATGAAGCCGACTTCGTTCTCCTTTGTCATTTCACTATCAGGTCTTCGGCAATCAGCTGCTTTATCCTTGCAGGATTGTGCGTCCAGATTACGCAGCCGTCCTTGTCCACCATAATCTTGCCTGACTCCTCCAGATAGTCGAGGATGTGCTGGAATGTCTGGTACATCATCTTCTTCGGCAACTTCTTCCACAACTGATACTTCCCGCACTCCTGGCTATGCTTCTGGGCTGTCTTCTCCACCATCAACACCGACTCCAACGTCGGGCTATGCAGCACTACATTCGCATTCATCTTATATAACTATATATAATACGAATATAAAAGCAATAATCAGGCAGTCTCGGTACACCTCCAAACGCTAGCATGCACCACTCACACAACCCCAAACGTTACTATTACTCGGCCCACAACACACCAACGTCCCATCAGGCAGAAGCATCGAGAAATTATAGACGACCAAATAAAGCCGACCGTCAAACTCAGGTAATAAAGTTATCTCCACGTGAATGCTTGATAAATTGACAGAGTATGGCATTACAATCCTAGGATTCCCCCACCCAGTAGTGTCATTACGAGGGGTAAGCCATGGTCTAGGGCGTATTGTTTGTTTTTTATCCTTGTATTCGGTAGAGTGTATAAGAGGTGTCTTTAATGGCTCACCCAATTGAATCCACGGTATTAAGCAAAGCAGATTATACTCGGCTCTTGAAGGATTTGGAGAATCCCAAGCCTGACCCAGAGGTGAAGGCTTTGTTTGACCTTGGTAGGAGGAATCTTCGGTTGTTCAAGCGGAATGATTTCCAGCTTGTGAAGTAAAGTGAACCGGGGAGAACTAGTTCTATCGGAGATAAAGCAATCAGATGACCTGTCAGGGTCTTGCTGTGGCGACGCCGACCTCGACGAATTCCTCGAGTCGATAGACTTCTACATCAAACACACCCACAAATCCGAAAAACAAATTTACCCAACATTGTACCTAAACCTGCTACGGATAGAATAACCACCTTAATTCTAGCCAAATCCGAACATAGTGTTCAAGTCACCTGGGGCGCAAACACAACCTCACATATATGACGGCATTACGGGCAGAAAGAACAGTATACTGAAACTAGGTCTATGGTGTGGTATGATGTTGTAGTCCAGGTCACTGACATGTTTTGGACAGACAGGTATATAAATACATATAACCTATTATTTTCCATGGAAGTGATACACTACCCGCGTCTGGATACTGTCCTTATGGTTGAGGAGTTCGTCAAAGAACATAGTGGAGAGTACAAGAAGAAGAGCCTCTGGCAGAACCTCCCCCGGAAAACCATGTACCAGACTTATTACTTAATCTTCGACTACTTGGAAAAATCCGGGAAGATAGCACACGACAAGGAAGGGCATATAGCCTGGATATGGAATCCTGAGCTTGTGAAAAAATATCTCAACCGACCTGATTTGAGAGCAGTATGAAAAGCGAAGTCTACTTTGCAGAACCAAAAATCAAGGAAGAGTTTCAGCGACTCAAAGACTCTCACCTAGAGGAGAAGAACCTTTACCAGTGGATAAAACGCGCCATCGCAGACTTGGAGGCTGATGCCTTCTGCGGCATACAGATTCCAAAGAAGCAGATACCGAAAGAGTATACCAAAAAGTACAACATAGACAATCTATGGAAATACAACCTCCCGAACGCTTGGAGATTACTCTACTCAGTAACGAAAGGAGAAGTCATGGTTGTCTCCATTATCCTGGAGTGGATGGACCACACCCAATACGAAAGAAAATTTAAATACTAAATTAGTTCCATAATACGGTAAAATAAATTATGGACAATCATACAATAAAATAAACTATTGTTGTCATTTTTTTACCTTAAAGCACATTTCCTATAAT
>JAPLHH010000012.1 GCA_026389735.1 Chloroflexota bacterium
TCTTTAGCAAGCGCCCGTAATCTAATATAAGTGTTGTAATTCGAGGTATACCCAGATCGTAAATAGAGCAAGCATACTGCAACTCGTTGAAATGTTTTTATTTAAGGGAATCGCCACCACTTTTACGAAGGAAAAACAGAGAGTTTTGGAAACTATCAAGCAAGCCGTAGCTACTTTGTGGTAATGATATTACCAGAATGGTGGGCGATAGTGGATTTGAACCACTGACCCCCTGCGTGTAAAGCAGGTGCTCTAACCGCTGAGCTAATCGCCCAAAAAATGGTACGCCTGGTGAGATTTGAACCCACGACCTCAGCCTCCGCAGGGCTGCGCTCTATCCGCTGAGCTACAGGCGCATGGTGCCGAAGGTGGGATTTGAACCCACATGTCCGTACGGACACTACGCCCTGAACGTAGCGCGTCTGCCATTCCGCCACTTCGGCATGGGCAGTACTGGATTTGAACCAGTGACCTCTTGCGTGTGAAGCAAGCGCTCTAACCGCTGAGCTAACCGCCCAAAATCGTAGCTAACTTGTCCTCAAATCCGGACGAAAACCTGACAAAGCAAGAGGTCTTTTTGTGTTGGCGCTAGAAGATTTGCCCCCTTGCTTCGCTCTTGGTTCACATTATATATGTGTAGCACTCTAACGGGCAAGTTAGTGTAAGCCTCAGCTTTCAAGCTTAGCTTTGGCTGTTCATATCTACTATATCTGAAGCGCTTCTCTTTCTACCGCTGACAGGCTCGCCTTAAAATCTTCGAGTTTCGCCTGACCCTTCTTGGTTACGGTTGCTTTCCCGTTCTGGATTTCGAGGTAGCCCATAAGCTCCAGTTCCTCGACTAATGGCTGCACTATAATCTGGCTTAACGCCGGATATATCCCTTCTATTTGCTCCTTTGAAAATTCGTTTAGTATCTTATCTACCTCGATCCCCTGTTTCAGTAGAACCTTACTCAATATTGTCATCTGCCTTCTAAAGAAAGGGATATCAAAGCCTTTATCGCTTAGGTCAAATGCTTCCAGCTTCAGGAGTGCGGCAGTCCTGGTGTCCGGGCAAACCAGCATTGGGTCTCTGGATACAGTTCTTTCCCCGTGCGGTGGCCACTTCCATGCGTTGGCAGGCATCAAATTTGCCATGTGGTATTGAGGTTCAACACGCGTTTCCAAGACGTTTCTGAATCCACGCCCATCATATTTCTTTAAGCTCGGATCCTTCACACTAACAGGAGCATACCAGTATGGGTAATAATACCCAGGCTCTGTATACCGAGGCCCAGCGGAATGAATCTCATACATCTTTGGAATGATAAAAGGCACTAAAACGGGACACATCTTGCCAATAAATTTCTCTCCATCATAAATGAACTCATCACCGATATTGTAAAGAAAGTGGCACGGATATTTCTCCTCGTCCCCTAAGAAATCAACTATTGTCATTTTAACCTTAAACATGTAATCTCCCTATTGTTATTATTCTGCTCGTATAGACCACCTGCCAATTCGTCTTCAGATAACCTCCTTTCCGTGTCTCACTTAAGATTCCGGCTGTTTTAGCGGTTACTTGTGCCTTGTGAAAGAGACCTCTTGCGTGTGAAGCAAGCGCTCTAACCGCTGAGCTAACCGCCCGACCACATCGGCTCCACGCTCTTGATTATATATAGTGCCCGAAATGGCGTCAACTGGAATGCAAATTTGTCACCCTCACCCTGGCCCTCTCCCATTCCCCATATCCCAGCGGGAATAAATCCTCGCTGGATGCCTGCCCACCCTTCCTCCCATCAAGGGAGAGGGGAAATAGCGCAAGTGGTGAAAAAGGTTTCCCTTTCTAGCTTAGGGATTTGGGGGAAGCGGACAGACCTGAAGGTCTGCCCCTAATGTTGGATATATTGATGAAGTCACCAATGGGATCGGAATATGAGAATAAGACTCAGGGGTATAACTGATGTCCAGCGTCATTCTCCACTATAATAGCTTTGACCGGACAGCTTTTCGCAGCCTCCAGCAGAGTGTCATTATCAACTGAGAGAGCATCAAGAACTACGGCTTTGTATTCTTCATCAAGGTCGAAGACTGTCGGTGCTATAGCAAGACAGTTGCCTGCGCCGATGCATTTTCCCCGGTCTACCTTTACCTTCAAACTACACCTCCTTCATACTTGCCAGTCAGCTCCGATGACCAATATCCTCTTCACCCTAAGGCTTCTCCAAAGGGGGGGGTATTTCGCTATTCTTTCTTGGCTGGCAATCGGCGTACGCTGTTCGACTTGCATCTGGGGCAGACCCTCTCGTGAAGCCCCTTCTTGGCATCCGTAGCCATTTTATATTCAAAGCCGCAGTGGAGACACTTGAGTTGTTCTTCCATCTCGTTCACACCTTCGCCACATCGCTTAGTTCGTCCTCAGCCGCTGGCTCTTCTTTTGCTTTCCGCCTCTGCTCGGACAGCACCTTTCGAGCATGGGTTATCTCCTCCGGTGTAACCTTCTGGCGCATCTCTTCAAGCTGGCGCATTATTTGAGCAAACCGGGGACCTTCAGCAGCGCTGATCCACTCCAGTTGCAGCCTCTCAGGACGTATGCCCAGTTTTTCCAGCTTGTCCCACAGCTTATCAGCCCGGCGCATAGTCCAGTGATTAGCGCTGATATAGTGGCAGTCACCTAAGTGACACCCGGAGAGCAGCACCACGGGTGCACCCTTTTCAAAGGCGTGGAGGATAAAGCTCTCATCTACCCTTCCGCTGCACATAGTGCGGATGAAGCGGTTATTTGGTGGGAACTGCAATCTCGATACTCCAGCTAGGTCACTGGCGGCATAGCTACACCAGTTGCACAGAAAAGTGATAATCTTCTGCCCAAAGTCTGTCTCCAGAGCAGCGTCTATTTGAGCCAGAACTTGGTCATCGGAGAAGTGTTGCATGGTTATAGCATCGAAGCGGCATTCCGCGGCGCAGGTGCCACAGCCGGCACAGGCTGCAGCTACTAAGTGCACTCCAGACTTAGCCTTAACATCTACCTTCATCGCCCCATAGGGGCAGACACGGGCACAGACACCACATGAGGTGCACTTATTAAAGTCTACCATCGCTTTGATAGCCTCACCCTTGAGAGTACCGGCATTGAGGAGAATGGAACTACGGGCGGCAGCGGCTCCGGCCTGGGTGACGCTGTCCTTTATGTCCTTAGGCGCTTCGACACAGCCGGCGAAGAAGATACCTGGCGTCGGTGCATCTACCGGCTTGAGCTTGGGGTGAGCTTCCATCAGAAATCCGTCGCTGGTCTGGGAAAGGTTCAGGACACCGATGAGCCGCTTGAGGTCGGCCTTAGGCTCAAGCCCTACCGAGAGTATCACCATATCCAGTTCATATTCCTCCACCCGCGCCGTTGTGGTATTCTCCACCTTGACGAGGAGATTCCTGGTGGTTGGGTCTTCTCTGATTTCGCCAGGGATGCCCCGAATATAGCGAACGCCAGCCTCTCTAGAACGTCGGACTAAGTCCTCAAATCCCTTACCGAAGGCGCGAATATCCATGTAGAAGACGAATATCTCGGCGTCCGGGTCATGCTCCTTGATGAGCAAGCTGTCCTTCACTGTGTTCATACAGCACACGTTGGAGCAGTAGGGATAACCGCGGTTCTCCGTCCGCGAGCCTACGCATTGTATAAAGCCAATACGCTTGGGATCTCTGTGGTCAGAGGGACGTACCAGGTGGCCTTCAGTCGGCCCACCACCACATATCAACCTTTCAAATTCCATGGTGGTAATGACATTTTCAAAACGAGTATAGCCGTACTCGTCAAGCTGAGTCGGGTTATAAACATCCATACCGGTGGCCACGATTATAGTGCCCACTTCAAGCTCAATTATCTTGTCCTGCATGTGCAAATCTATACATTTCTTCTCGCAAGCATCTACACATTTGACGCAGGCCACGGGATTGTTCCCCAGGCAATGCTCCATATCAATAAGGAAAGCTGAGGGCACCGCTTGGGGGAAGGGAATATAGGCTGCTTTGCGAGAAGAGAAGCCCTGCTGGAATTCGTCGGGCAATACCACAGGGCAGACCTCGGCACACTTGCCACAGACGCTGCACAAGCTCTCATCCACATAACGGGCTTTCTTGCGGATGCGGACTTTAAAATTCCCCACGTAGCCAGATACTTCTTCCACGGTGCTGTAGACAAGGAGTTTGATTCCGGGATGACGTCCCACGTCCATCATTTTTGGCCCAAGCACACATATAGAGCAGTCCATCGTAGGAAAAGTCTTATCTAGCTGGGCCATGACGCCACCGATTGATGGCTTCTCCTCCACTAGGTATACCTGGTGCCCAGCATCAGCAAGGTCCAGCGCTGCCTGAATCCCAGCTACGCCACCTCCGATAACCAAGGCAGCATCGGTCACCGGAATTTCCACCTCCTGCTGCGGCTGAAGAAGACGAGCCCGGGCTACCGCCATCTTAACAATATCCTTGGCCTTCTTGGTAGCCGACTCTCGGTCATAAAGATGTACCCAACTGCAATGTTCTCTGATGTTAGCCATCTCCAGTAAATAAGGGTTAAGTCCGACCTCAGCGATGCATTTACGGAAGGTGAACTCATGAAGCCTTGGGGTGCAGGAAGCTACGACCACACGATTTAATTTGTGCTCATTGATGTGCCTCTTAATTTCCGCCTGGCCGGGGTCAGCGCAGGTATAGCGGTTTCTCACCGAAACCACCACGCCGGGAAGCTCTTCAGCCGACTGCCGTACCTCTTCAGTATCTACCGACCCGGCAATGTTGAGTCCACAATCACAAACAAATACGCCTATTCTGAGTTCCTCTTCAGCCAATTAGCCTACCTCCTAGTCTCCAAGGACCGGGCTGCCAAACCAGCCAAATCCTGTATGTCAATCCTGGGCATTTTCCCATTCCGGTTCCGCTGGGCACATTTCAGATGAATCTGACACTTGGGACAGGAAGTCACCAGTACACCGGCTCCAGTAGCTTCTGCCTGAGCAAGGCGTTCATCCTGTATCTGCCGGTTTGCTGCCCCACAGTACACCCAGGAACTTGCCCCACAGCACAGCGCTTTCTCCCGGCTCTGCTCCATTTCCACCAATTCCAGACCGTCCACCGCACATAATATCTGGCGAGGTGAATCAAAAATCCTTAAACCTCTTCCCAAAGTGCAGGGGTCGTGGTAGACAGCCTTTTCCTTAAGTCTGCCGAGATGGAGCTTTCCGCTCTCAAGCAACGGGGCTATAATCTCTGTCCAATATACTACTTCAGCGACTGCACTGCCCAGTATCTTAGGATAATCAACCTTTAAGGAATAATAGCATTCCGGACAGGCAGTGATGATTTTCTTGACGCCGAGGCGGTTGAATTCATCCATGTTAGCCTGTGCCAGAGCCATAAAGCCCTCTTTATCTCCCTGGAGGAGCAGGTCACGCCCGCAACAACGCTCATTAACCAAAAGGTTAAAGGGTATATTTGCGCGGTTCAGCAACCTCATTGCACCCTTCACACCTTCCAGTGTATTCACTTCCAAGTCTCCAAACATGATATCGTAGTACGGTGCGCAGCCTATGAAAAATACAGCGTCGTACTGCTCCGACAGCTTAATTTCTGGCGGCAACCAGCCCAGCCGCTCCTGACGCAAGTTTTCCCCGGTCATCAGGTGCATCAGCGCCTGCAACGAGCCCCCGTGAGTGCATTGCATCTGAGTTCCTTTACTAAGCGCCTCGGTTCTCAAAATGCGAATAAACTCGGGAAATTCCACGCGGTAATTGCAGCGCTCCAGGCACATATAGCAATTAAGACACGACCAGATTGCCTCATCTTGAAAGTTCCGCTCTCTCTGCTCTATGTTTCTCTGGACTATAAGGCGCGGGTTAAACTCCGGGTTGTACCGAGCAACCGGGCAGACCACCGTACATTTGCCGCAGTCAAGGCAAAGATGTATTCGGGTATCCTTTATTTCCTGCTTGCCATTAAACATTACGCAGCTCTATCCTGTTATCACGCCTGTTCCATCTCGGCGCTAAAATTCGTCACCTGTTTCACAAAGCTTTCTCCGTCACCTCGAGGCAAGCGAGCAAGCCTGAGCCTGTCTGTCCTTAAGCCCAGCAGCCCCAATACTCCACGCGTCTTTTCATATTCTTTGACATTAAATCTATCATCCTTCCCGAAATAGCAAGTGTCTGACTCGCATCCCAAGAGCATCACCCCACCAGCACCCAACTCAAAAGCTTTGAGAATCAGACCTGAATGCACCCGAGAAAGGCAACTCACCTTGATCACCTTAACCGATGGCGGATAATTGAGACGACTTTGTGCCGCTGCCTCAATACAGCTCAGGCCGTCCCAGTTGCAAGCAAAAACCACGATGTCAGCAACAGTTCGGCTCATGCAGTCACACCAACCTTGCTGGCTTTCTCCAACATGGTTTCCAGCGTAGAAATTATGCTCGAATCGCTGTGAACAGACTGGGTTATGGCACCAGTAGGACACGACGTAAGGCAAGCTCCACAGCCCAGACACAGCATCGGGTCAACAGCAGCATAAGCAGTACCCGAGTCATTAACTTTCATCTCTATATAAGGACAAACCGCAGCACAATCTCCACAACCACGGCAAAGCCGCCTATCGATACTAACCACAGTAACCCGCGGCCTCAGCGTGCTCTGGCTCAAGTAGCTTAAGACCCTAGCCGCCATCGCCTGTCCTTTAATCTCCTGCTTTTCGGGCATCTCCCCTGCATTTGAGGATATGATAAATATGCCGGCGGTGTCTCCGATAGCCAATTCTCGCAGGGCAGAATCTAAAATCGCTCGATTGTCCAGGTGGCTGCTCCAGCTCAGAATCCGGCCAAAGAGACTGGCCTTGAAAGTGGCATCAGCTTGGTCGAGCATTTTACCCACAGCTACAGAATCCACTATGACTGCACCGGCTCTGATGTTAGCCGTCCCCGAGGAGGACTCAAGGACAGCCTCATAGTTTCCTGGCACGCCATCAAGCTTCAATACCCTGGGCCAAGCCATTACAGATGCGCCCAGTTTCCCAAGCTCCTTTAACAGACCCGCCTCTTTTTCGAGGTATTCAACGGGCTGCTGTCCCTTTTTCTTCTTTAATCCTGAGCTGTAGACAAGAGCCACCGGATAAGCCTGGGACGCCAGGCCTACCGCCGCTGCCAGACCAGAAAGCCCGGTGCTTATCACCAACGCGCCTTCAGTAATCGGGCGCTCCTTCCGTATTAACGGCAAAGTGCCTTGAGCCCGAACGACCCCTGAACTGACTATCTCTATAGCCTTACGAGTAGCTTCCACCGGATTGTCGCTATGTACCCAGGCGCATTGCTCACGAATATTAACAAATTCCACAACTGCACTGTGGTCTGAACCCAGGTACCGGCTCAGATATTCTTGACACCTTACTCGCTGCTCTGTACAACTGAAGCAAACCTGCCCCACATTGCAACACCGACAAGCGGCTATGACCAAACTGCCCAATTTCTCCTCTGCAGCCATAGCCTTAATCCGCTGCGCTCCATATTCAGTGCAAACCTGAGATACATCCTGGACCCAAGAAACGCCAAAAAGGCGCTGTATTTCTCTGGCTACCTCAGAAAGGTCAATTATAGAACTGATGCTGCCGCCACAGCAGCACAGGACTACACCAGTCCGACCATCTTCAGCACTGACTGGCACCGTGGTCTCCCAGCCATGATTCAAACGGACATCGCAACTGCTATTAGTACCCGCATCGGCTGCAGTACCTTTATCTCGCAACTTCAGCTGCCGAGCTATTTCCAGAGCAATTGCCGAAGCTCGGTCAAGTTCGCTCTCCAAATCGGCTTCGTCCCCGGCTTCCACAATGAAAACACCCGGCTCAGAAAGCTGAAGAGGTTCACCTTGACCAGTGTCGGGCCGGGACAGGCCAGCCGTACCACTGTTAGAAACAAAATTAACTACAGCCCCGGCTCCTATTTTTATCGATTCGATAGTATCCTTATGAGAAACAGCGCCTGTCTGACATATCCGTTCACATTCCAGGCAGCCGCTGCATAGGGCACAACTGATACAGCGTTCAGCTTCAGGCTTCGCCACTCCTACAGGCAGCCCTCTGTTAGTTTCCTCAAAACTACCCATCCTGTCAGCATGGGGAAGCGTGGGCATCTTAGTACGCTTTTGTGGTGCTACATGCCTCTGCTTAATATCAACTTCAACCAGTTCAGGTCTCTCCAGGCTGCGGTCTTTCCTTAGGTCGCATCCGCTGAGATACCTGTCTATTGACTCCGCGGCTCGGATACCGGCAGCCATAGCTTCAACAACAGTGTTAGGGCCAGTGACACAATCGCCACCGGCAAAGATGTCAGGTATGTTGGTCTGAAGTGTCAGCGGGTCCGCATTTATAGTGGCATCGTCATTGGCCTTTATGTCCTTTATTCTGAGTAGCATTGTACTTGGTCTCTGGCCTATAGCCACCACCACGTGGTCAGCATCTATGGTAAACTCCGAGCCCTCAACAGGCACAGGCTGTCGTCTGCCAGTAGCATCGACCTCGCCCAGTCTCATGCGCTGGCAGCGTATCCCGGTGACTTTCGTCCCATCGCCGATGATTTCAACAGGGGCAGTAAGGTACTCAATCGGCACACCTTCTTCAATGGCCTCCTCCACATGCTCTTTTATGGCAGTCATTTCTTCTGCCGTACGCCGGTAAAGTATTCGCACAGTGCCTTTACTTCGTCTCTTCACTGCCCTCGCTGAATCCACGGCACTGTTGCCGCCACCGATGACCACCACGTTGGAACCGACTGTAGCGCCTACCTTCAAATTGAGCGCAAAAAGCATTGAGATTACGTCGACGACACCTTCGAGGTCTTCACCAGGGATATTCAGCTTGCTATTCAACCCAGCGCCTATAGCCAGATAGAAAGCCTTATAACCTTGCTCCCTGAGGTCGGAAAGCGTTATATCCCGGCCTACGATTACACCTGTTTTTATATCCACGCCCATAGCCCTAATCGCCTCCACCTCCCTCTCTCGTACCTCGCGAGGCAGACGGAATCGCGGAATACCTGTAGCCAGCATGCCGCCAACCACCGCATGGGACTCAAATATAGTGGGGGTATATCCCCGTCTGGCCAGTTCCCAGGCTGCCGCCAGCCCAGATGGCCCGCTGCCGATAATAGCTATTTTTTCTTCTCTGGATTTGGCTTGGTTTCTGCGGTTGTAATTAATGCTGCCAGAGACATTATCCGCAGCATAGCGATGCAGAGCTTGAATGAACACAGAACTATCAACTTTAGACCGCTGACAATTATCTTCGCAGGGATGAGTGCATACCCGGCCGAGTATCCCGGCTAACGGTGCAGCTTCATTGATGAGACTTAGAGCTTCGTCCGTCTTACCTTTAGCCAGAAGACAGATGAAACCGGGCACATTGATACCGAGGGGGCAGGCTGCCCGGCAAGGGGCAGTGCCACTTTTGTCTATGGAATAGGCTGCCGGTACCGACCGAATACCTACCAGTGGCGCATGGATAGCGCCGTGTGCAAGGGCCGAACCACCGCGGTAAAATGGTATTCTAACTGGGCATACTTCCTGGCATTGACCACAGTTAGTACACAACTTCTCATCCACATAACGGGGCAGTTTTTTTACCTTTACATCAAACTGTCCCCGCTTCTTGGTTACAGCTTCGACGCAAGAGTTGGTGTAAAGCTTAACCCCAGGATGAGTTGCCGCCCTGAGTAGCAACGGCCAGGTGTGGAATTGGTCATTAGCAGAAGCATCCGGGGAACGGCTACTTCTATTAGCATTTAAACTTAATGCGCCGCTGGGGATGAGCAAGCTAATCTCAGCGCCCATTCGGGCTAGAGTCAGGGCACACTGAGCTGCACCAACGCTATCACCGATTACTGCAACACTCCTTGCCATATATACTATGCTCTACTTCGCTTTGCGTGCTTCAGCCCATATTCATATCCCAGTGTGAAGGCCTTGATATTGAACTCTCCTGTACCTTCGGGCACGGTCGCCAGAATGGATTTTTTAAGTGCCTCAGTAGAAACCACATCGCTGACTGCTGCTAGAAATCCCAACATGATAATATTGGCAACCACCACCCGACCCATCTCACGAGCAAGATTAGTAGCCGGTACAGTGAGTATCTTCAGGTTCTGAGATGCATTAGGTTTTACTAGGTCAGGGTCTACAATTACAAGTGTTTCTGGCCCGAGATTTGTGGTGTACTTGTTATAGGCCTCTTGTGACATAATAACCAGCACCTGTGGGCTTATCACATAGGGATAACCCACAGACTCATCCGAAATAACAACCTCAGCGCAACAGGAACCACCCCGTGCCTCTGGACCATAGCTTTGAGTGAAAGTAGCAAATTGCCCTTTTTCATATAAGGAAACCGCCTGGCCCAGAATCTGACCGGCAAGCACTATTCCCTGACCGCCAGTACCGCTTAATCTTACTTCCGTTCTGCTCAAGTTACTTTCTCCAACCGGCTACCTTCTAAATCAGCGTGTCTCGCGCCCGCTATCGCCTTTTCGGCTTGCTTGCTCTGGTAAGCATCTGCTGGTAGCAGTCCCACAGGGTAGGCCGCTCTATATCAATAAATTTGCCTACCACGATGGGGCCATTTAGAGATATCCCAACGTCTTTCGGGTCAGCTCCATCCCGGATGATGCTTCTTTCCTGATAGCTGCGCATTTCATCCAGGCCTCGCGGCAATTTATTTTGACGCCCGTAGACAACAGGACAGGGGCTGAGTACCTCTATAAAGCTGAAGCCCGGCTTGGTCAAAGCTTCGGCGATGGACCTTTCCAGTTCTCGCAAATGCAATACCGTCCATCTGGCAACATAGGTGGCACCACTGGCAGCCACTAAGTAAGGCAGGTTAAAAGGATACTCGAAGTTGCCGTAGGGTGAAGTGGCACTTCGGGCCTCTAGTGGCGTCGTCGGCCCCGCCTGGCCACCGGTCATACCGTAATTGAAATTGTTTATGCAAATCACAGTCATATCGATATTGCGGCGGGCAGAATGAATAAGATGGTTACCCCCGATAGCCACGATGTCGCCGTCTCCTGAAAAGACCACTAAATTCAATTCCGGGTTTGCCAGTTTGAGGCCGGTAGCGAAAGGGAGAGCCCGGCCGTGTGTGGTATGGAAAGAGTCCAGCTTAATATAGCCGGCCACTCGACCCGAACAGCCGATTCCAGAAACCACAGCTACCTTGTCTGGGTTCAGCCCGGCTCGGTCAATAGCTCTGAGAAAACATCCAGTCGCTGGTCCGATGCCGCAGCCAGCACACCAGATATGCGGTATCCTGTCCACCCTGAGGTAGCAGTCTATGGGATTTGTATCTACCGTCAGCATCTTCGTCATCTGGCTTCCTCTCTTATGGCCTCCAGAATTGTCTCGGGTAGGTGCACGCTTCCGCCCATGTGAGGTACTAGCCTGGCCCTAGCTTTGCCTGCGGCACACCGCTCTACCTCCCTCACTATCTGTCCATAGTTTATCTCTGGGACTACGAAGGCTTTCACTTTTGGTGCTAGCTCTCTGATCCGACCTTCAGCAAAAGGCCATACCGTTATCAGCCGCAACAGACCAGCCTTTATCCCCTCGTCTCTTGCTTCCTGCACTGCATAGCGGGCAACACGAGCGGATATACCATAACTAACCACGATGACCTCAGCATCCTCAACATTCACCTCTTCATACCTTATTATGTCTTTGGCGTTTAGCCGTATCTTGTCCACGAGCCGTCGCACCAACTTGTCCTGAGCCTCAGCAGTCATTACCGGATAGCCTCTATCATCATGGGTGAGACCAGTAACATGGAAGCGATAACCTCCACCGGCTATAGCCATCGGAGGCACCAGCCCCTCCCTGGAATCATAGGGCAGGTACTCCTCCGGAGCTACCTTCGGGCGTGGTCGGTCAACCAGGTCCTTCGGGTTTATCTGCGGTATGACCACTTTCTCGCTCATGTGGCCCACTGCTTCATCGGCCATGAGCAGCACCGGCACCCGGTACTGCTCCGACAAATTAAAAGCCAAGATAGTGAGGTCGAACATCTCCTGTGGCGAATCAGGAACTAGAGCGATGATTTCATAGTGCCCGTGCGCGCCCCATCTTGCCTGCATCATATCTCCCTGAGCAACGAGTGTAGGTAATCCCGTGGATGGGCCGGCTCTCTGAACATTGACCAAAACGCAGGGCGTTTCCAGCATCACACCCAGGCCCAAATTTTCCATCATCAAACTGAATCCAGGACCTGAGGTAGCAGTCATCGCCTTTACTCCCGCCCATGAAGCCCCGAGCACTGTGTTCATGGAAGCTATCTCGTCTTCCATCTGGATAAAGACACCGCCTACTTGAGGAAGCCGCTCGCTCATCCTCTCGGCTACCTCGGTCGCCGGGGTAATTGGATAGCCGGCAAAGAACCGGCAACCGGCACTTATAGCACCTTCGGCGCAGGCTATGTCGCCATTAATAAAGAATTCACCGTTGAGTGCACCATCTTTAGACATGCGCTGCTACTCTTCTTTTTCTTCGGTAGTCAGGTAAATTCCGAATTCAGGACATATAGCTTCACAGAGACCGCAGCCGAGGCACTTGGTCTCGTCCACTACCTTGACCGTGTCATAGCCCTTGGGACCGAGCTCATCGGTCATCTTTAACACCCCACGAGGGCAAAATTCCGCACAATAGCCACAGCCCTTGCACCTGTCTACGTCAATGTGCACCTTGACTGACTTGGGGGCCTTTTCAGCCATATCAAACGGCTGCCGCCACAACTTCATATCAGTACCATTGATGACTGTTATCTGGATTAGTCTGAGCCCTACTATAAAATAAAGAAATAACAGCCAGCGCCGCTGGCTATACCCACGTTAAAAAAAAGTATAGCAAATCCGTATCTCGTTAACAAATTGTTGAGGTTCAGCGGTATTAAGGCTAAAATTCAGACGATGCATAAGCTTTTTCTGTTAGTCTTGGTGTTGCTTTCGCTTATGACGGGATGCGCTCGAGAGTCAGAACCCGCCATTGTGCCGCCTCCGACGGCAGACTTTGCCGCCAGTCCAGACGAGGGGATAACTCCTTTGAAGGTCACCTTCACTGATTTATCCACAGGTAATGTTACCCGCTGGCACTGGGACTTCGGCGATGGACAGTTCAGCAACGAATCAGAACCTGGCCACATTTATACGACAGCCGGAGACTACACCGTTTCGCTGGCAGTAATGGGCCCGGGCGGAAGTAACGTAGAGACAAAAGTCGAATACATAAAAGCAGGCAGTGGGATTATAAGCTGGGAGGAAGCAGGCAGTTATATAGGTCAGCATAAAGTGGTCGAGGGAACAATCGTTGGAACGCATTATGCGTCTGACACGAAAAGCCAGCCTACCTTCCTCGATTTCCATAAGCCTTATCAGGACTATTTCAAGTGTATAATCTGGGGTCGCGACAGGGAGAAGTTCATAAAGGAGTTTCCACCCAATCCCGAAAGCTACTTCCTAAATAAACATGTTCAAGTCACTGGTTTAATCGAGGAATATCCTAAAGGGTCAGGCATCCCCGAGATGATGCTCAGAGACCCGTCTCAGATGAAGGTCATCGGAGAATAACTGGCTCCACGAGCAGGCCACTTGGAAGGCAGTTGCCCTTCAAAACGCTCCAACAGCTTCGAGAGAACTGCATGGCAAAGCTGCGCAATGATACTTGAATTTGTGAAAGCCGTTGCTCTCCGTCTCATTGCTGGCCTCCTTCTTCTCAACCATTTGTTCTTCTTCCAGCTTTTCCACAATTGCCTCTGCCAGCCAATGCCTTAGTGTCTTCTTTTGTGTGACGGCGGCTAGAGGCTTGGTGAAGAACTTCAGGATTCATTCTGATGCTGGTTGTTGAACACCGCTGTTTCTGTTTTGCAGTTCAATGATAACATAAATAATATCAAACAGTCGATAGTCTCGGTGCATCCTTGTATTGATAGGGGAATAGACGCCTGTTGTCGCTGATATAAAGCTGTATGTTTTCAGCGAAAATGGGACACTTCTCACTGGCGATTTACAGTTAAGGCACCGTTCGAGTCCACTAGGCTGGAACTGGGGTATCAATAGGTAGAACTTTCAGCTTAAACTTCAGACTTACTAACTAGATAAATTGAACAATACAGGCTACTGTGCAGATGTCTGATATGCGCGGATGCAAAATTGTCTGCCTGCGGATTAGTATAGCTACATCCATATTACAAAAGTATGAGTCAAAAGAGTACTAATGGTGGGTTCACCAGTTAGGAAACGTATATTATGATATACAGTAGTTTTAAGGAAGGTCTAAATGCAAGTTGGAACATTTCTAACGCAACCAAATGGCAGCTCAGATGGCAATGCAAAACTTAAGCAAGTCGAGGTGGTAGTATGCACTGAGACCTGCACGCTTACCGGATATACCTGTTGCATAAAACATCAACGCCTCTTGGATGTCCTTAATCAAGACTTTATGCCAAATTCGTTGCCCATCGGAAAGGACTTCATGTCGCTTACCGATGCTGAGGTGTCGTTTCCAAATCGAGAAAGGGAATTCATGGCATCTATTTACGTCAGGAAGTCTAGCATCCTTTTCGTCGGTGAAAAGAGTGAAGATGAACCTGAGAAGTCAGAAATTGAAGACAGGTCAACAATGTATCTGGCAAAGGCAAAGAATCCCATTGAAGTCAAGATACATATGTCACCATATACCCTAACGGGCCAGGTTTATGCTCAAGCATCGCAGAAATTGCTAGATGCTGTTGAGAGGGCTGACAAGTTCTTACCACTAACAAATGTCGAGATATATCCAGCACTGGATAACACTGCATGGAAATTTGACTTTGTCGCCGTCAACCGGGACAAAATAATCTACGTTTGTGAATCTTTAAACCGGGCTAAAGCCACCTTGCCGGCGGCAGAAGCGATTCGAAGGGACTAAACTCACCTCCAACGCCGAGCGACACCCGCAGAAGCCAGGGAACTCTCCGTTTAGAGCCACCAACTCACCACTCACACCTTCCATCACGTCCTCAAACTAGCCTGTACTATCGCCGACCTGGATGACGCTGACATCATCAAGCCAAACACCTCACCAAAGCCCTCCAGTACCACCCCAGAAGCACAAGTTAGGTAACGAAACAGCCTATACTTACTGGCATAGAAATTCTAATGGTAACATAAACTTTCAAGGATAGTTCCTCGTTTATAACTGAAAAAGGGGGTATGTAAATGCAAGTATATTGTATGACATGCCGCACCAAAAGAGAGATGAGCAATCCAAGGACTATTAAAACGGAAAATGGTAAGCCAGCCATAAAAGGT
>JAPLHH010000066.1 GCA_026389735.1 Chloroflexota bacterium
TTCATCACTGTAATCGGCGGAGTTGTCGGCTTGCTGCTTGCAACATTGGGCTCCGGCTTGATAGAAGGTTTTGTTAAAGGAATAATCCCTTATTCACCGACTGGCAGGCTCATGACGCCGGAGCCAGGATTAATCGGCTTGTGCTTGTTATTCTCAATCATCATCGGATTTGTCTGTGGGATATACCCGGCGATTAGGTCATCGCGCTTAACGCCTATGGAGGCTATACGGAGTAATTTGGAATGAAAGAAGAAGTTATTTCAGCAAAAGAGTTAACCAAGATATACCATCGGGGTAGCGAAGAGATACATGCCCTTAAGGATGCCAGCTTCGCTATTGGAAGGGGTGAGTTCGTGGCCATTGTAGGCCCTTCCGGTTCAGGCAAGACTACGATGTTAAACCTCATAGGCTGTCTTGACACTCCAACACGGGGTAGCCTTAGATTGAACGGTATCGAAGTCAATGGTCTTAAGGAGAAAGACTTGGTGAAATTGCGCCGCGAAAATATAGGCTTTGTTTTTCAGCAGTTCTTTCTCCTGCCAACTTTAACCGTACGCGAAAATATAGAGTTACCTCTCCTCTTTAGCAAGAAAACCGGTTATAAGAGCAAGGTAGATGAGATAATCGAGCTCGTTGGGCTTAAAGCCAGAGCCGAGCATTTACCTGGCCAGCTCAGCGGTGGGGAGATGCAACGGGTGGCTATTGGTAGGGCTCTCATCAACGAGCCAAAGATTATTCTGGCCGATGAGCCCACCGGCAACTTGGATTCAGCCACTTCTCTTAGAGTTTTTGAGCTTTTTCAGAACCTGAATAGTCAGGGACTGACTCTGATTGTAGTCACTCACAATTTGGAGCTGGCGAAAATAGCTTATAATGTAATCCAGTTGAGAGACGGTGAAATAGCTCGAAAAGCTTCGAGCCACGGTTTATCAAGAAAAGCCAGGAGTTGAGTTAATGGCAAAGATAGCTAAAGACATTACGGAACTTATCGGCAACACTCCGCTGGTCAGGCTAAACACGATAACAGCGGGTGCCAAGGCAGAAGTTGTAGCCAAGTTGGAGTTCTTCAACCCTTGTAGCAGTGTTAAAGACCGCATCGCTGTGTCAATGATTAGAGCCGCTGAAGAGGCAGGATTGATAGGAAAGGATACCGTGATTGTCGAGCCTACCAGCGGCAACACTGGTATTGCTCTGGCCTTTGTCTGCGCATCACGTGGTTACCGCTTGATACTCACCATGCCGGAAACGATGTCAGTGGAACGCAGGCATATTCTTTCTATATTCGGTGCCGAACTGGTACTCACGCCTGGTACTGAAGGAATGTCTGGAGCAGTAAGAAAGGCTGAACAACTGGTGGCAGAAAACAAAAATTACTTCATGCCGCAGCAATTCAAGAATCCGGCTAACCCTGAAATTCACCGTGAGACCACGGCTGAGGAGATCTGGAGAGATACGGATGGCAAGATAGATATTCTGGTTGCCGGTGTTGGCACCGGAGGCACAATTACCGGCGTGGCCGAGGTTATAAAGAAAAGAAAAGCCGATTTTAAAGCTATTGCTGTTGAGCCGGCCGACTCACCGGTTCTTTCCGGTGGCAAACCCGGCCCGCATAAAATCCAGGGCATCGGCGCTGGGTTTATTCCGGATGTCATGCGGCTGGACCTAGTCGACGAAATTATTAAGGTAACCAACGATGATGCTGGTATGACAGCCAGGAGGTTAGCCAAAGAAGAGGGGATTTTGGCGGGCATATCTTCTGGCGCAGCCGCCTGGGCAGCTCTGGAGGTTGCCATGAGGCCGGAGAACGAGGGGAAGCTGATTGTGGTGATTTTACCCGATACCGGCGAGCGTTATATATCCACCTGGCTTTTCCAGGAGCAAAATTATTCTGTGCCCAATATCAAAAAGTGAGGAGGTTCCGATAATGTAATCTCGAAATTTGGCGAAGTCAAGGATAACAAAAATGAAAATAATGAAGGAGGTAAGGGTAGATGACGCTTGTTGATACTTTGAAAAGCTCTGAGCTCTTTGGGGGGTTGGAGGTAAGTCACCTAGAAAAGGTGGCGAATCTATGCCGAGGGAGCTCCTACCGAAAAGGGGAAACGATCTTCAATGAAGGGGACGAAGCCAAGGAACTCTATATTCTGGCAGATGGTAGAGTGGCGCTGGAGATGGAAGTACGCCCTCTACCTGATCGCCCGAGCATACCTACTGCGGTGGAGGTGGTGACCGAGGGTGAGACTCTCGGCTGGTCCGCGCTGGTTGAGCCTTACGTGTATACTTTGTCTGCACGGTGCTTGGCTCACTGCAGGGTGCTGGCCATCAGTGGTGATATGCTCCGCCAAGTTATGGCTGATGACCTGATTCTTGGCTATCAATTGATGGAACGGTTGGCAAAAGTTATTTCTTCCCGGCTTACAAATACCAGGCTTCGCCTTACGAGTGGGCTCGGTCTGGTTTTACTGGACAAAGAGGTGAGGGCATCCAAGTAATCGGTTTTCGAGTTTGAAACTGGCTGCTTGTGAGCAGCCAAGGGAGTAACAAACGATGGTGAACTCATTGCATCAGCTTTATCTAACGGAGATAAGGGCTACTATTCACTTAGTTTTTCCGTCAACTTATTAAATTCGCGCTCAGCACACAAAGGTGAACTAGGACGGTTATCTTGTTCAAGACGTTGAGAGAAGACATTCAAACAGTATTTGACAAAGACCCGGCGGCGAGAAGCATGCCCGAGGTTATCTTCTACTATCCCGGGCTGCACGCTATATGGTTTCATCGCCTAGCTCATTTTTTCTGGTGCCATAAGCTCCGGTTTCCGGCTCGCTTTATCTCGCATCTCAGCCGCTTTCTAACCGGTATCGAAATCCACCCCGGAGCCAAAATAGGCAGGCGCTTCTTTATAGACCATGGTGCA
Organism: Chloroflexota bacterium; assembly: GCA_026389735.1. Next base: position 2,918 of record JAPLHH010000066.1, read on the forward strand.
GGGGTGGTCATCGGAGAGACGGCCGAGATAGGGGATAACGTGTTGATGTATCAAGGAGCAGTTCTGGGTGGAACGAGCTTAAAGAGGGAGAAGCGTCATCCCACTATCGGTAATAATGTGGTGATAGGTACGGGAGCCGTGGCTTTAGGTGATATTACTATAGGCGATGGTGCCAGAATTGGCTCAGGCTCAGTGGTGGTGAAGTCGGTTCCGCCGGGCGCTACGGTGGTAGGGATTCCAGGGAGAGTAGTCGAGGATGGTCATAGTCCGCTTACGACATTAGAACATGGGAAGTTGCCTGACCCGGTGGCTGAAGCCATTAGGCTTGTCTTAAGAGAGCAGGAAAGTCAAGGAGAGAGATTGAAGAGGCTAGAGAGCTTAGCTGAGATAGCAACCCCGACAGATGAATGGGGAGAGAAAAGGAGGGAAATTGAGCGGGGGTTCAGCCAAGGTGAGGGGATATAAATGGTGAGGAAGCTATCTGAGCTTATAGTTTTAATCAGAGGCGGTGGAGAAGTAGCTAGCGGCATAGCCCACAGGCTGCACCGCTGCCATTTTCGGGTTTGCCTCGCTGAGATAGCCAATCCGCTAGCCGTTAGCCGTGGCACTGCCTTCTCGGAAGCGGTTTTTGATGGAGTAAAAACCATTGAAGGGGTAACAGCACAGCTTGTTTCTGCTCTGCCAGAAGAAATCTGCCGAGCTTGGCAGCAGGAAAACGTACCCGTAGTAATCGACCCTGAAGCGTCAATAAGGGAAAAGATAAAGCCTGACGTATTAGTTGACAGCATCATGGCAAAAAGAAACACCGGAACCAAGATTACCGATGCCCCGTTAGTAATTGGCATGGGAACAGGTTTTTATGCCGGCAGAGATGTGCATATTGTGGTGGAGACCAATCACAGCAATAACTTAGGTAGGGTGATAGTTGAAGAGGAGGCTGAGAAAAATACAGGAACCCCAGTGGCTATAGGTGGACTTACTAAAGAGAGGGTAATCTGGGCACCGCAGGCAGGCACTTTTACCACAGACCGGGAGATTGGCGACTCAGTAGTTGCCGGCGAGGTTGTGGGTGGGGTTGGAGGCTTGCCGTTAGAAGCGCCTATAGGCGGCATGTTACGCGGTCTTATGAGGGACGGGGCAAAGGTATCCAAAGGCGTCAAGCTTATTGAGGTTGACCCGGTAAATGATAAGGCTGTTTGCTATGTGATACGGGACAAGATGAGAACTATTGCTGGCGGGGTTCTTGAAGCCATAATGCTGAAATTTAATACAGCTGCCTAGTCTTTAACTGGGAGCAAGATGTTAGGGATTTATCAAGAATTAGTCAATGTAATGTCAAAAGGGGAACGGGCAGTATTGGCTACTGTAGTTTCAAGCCGTGGCTCTGCTCCACGGAAAGCTGGAGCAAAGATGCTAATCAAAAACGACGGCATCTCTGTTGGCACTGTAGGCGGTGGTGGCGTTGAGCAGCAGGTGAAGGAAAAGGCTATCCAGGTAATGAACTCGGGCGAGCCAAAGATAGTGCACTTTGACCTTTCTGGGTCAGGAGAGGAGGCGGCAATGATTTGTGGCGGGCAGATGGATGTCTTCCTTGAGCCAATTCTGCCTCCGGAGATACTCTACCTATTTGGGGCAGGGCATATCGCCCAGAGCACGGCGGCGATGGGCAATATGCTCGGGTTTCGGGTGGTGGTTATAGACCCACGCCCTGAATATAACAATAGCGAGCGGTTTCCCAACGCTGATTCATTAATAGTGGAAGAGTACGAGAGTGCCTTTTCTAGATTAAGCGTTGATGAAGGTAGTTACATTGTCATCTATACTACAGGGCATGTCCTTGATGAGCAATGTCTGCACTTTGCTGTTGGCAGTAAAGCGAGATATATCGGGATGATTGGCAGCAAAAAGAAGGTTATGGAGGTTAAAGAGCGCCTGTTACAAAAAGGGGTATCCCAGCAACAGTTGGATAGGGTTTATGCCCCAATCGGAATAGAAATCGGTGCTGAAACCCCAGAAGAGATTGCAATAAGCATCCTTGTCGAGATAATCAAGGCTAAGAGAATTGGAGGGAAGAGCCATGCAGTTTGAGACCATAGCTATTCACGCCGGGGAGAGACCGGACAGAGCCTTTGGCGCTATATCAGTACCTATCTATCAGACATCAACCTTTGCCTTTGAGGATGTGGATAAGACGAGAGGCTATGATTACTCGCGTACGGCCAATCCGACAAGAAAAGTTCTGGAGGATACCATCGCTCAGCTTGAGGGAGGGAAAGCGGGGTTTGCCTTTGCTACCGGCATGGCCGCTGAGACGACGGTTGTGCACCTATTGAAGGCAGGCGACCATATAATCTCAGGTGATGATGTTTATGGAGGAACCTACAGGCTCTTTAAAAATGTGATGCATGACCTGGGGTTGGAGTTTACCTTCCTGAGAATGAATAAAAGACAAGCGATTGAACAGGCAATAAAGCCAAACACCAGGATGATATGGATAGAGACCCCGTCTAATCCATTACTCAATATAACCGATGTTAAGATGGTGGTTGATGTTGCTAGGAAACACAACATATTGACAGTTATAGATAATACCTTTGCCACTCCTTATTTTCTCAGGCCCATAGAATATGGAGTTGACCTGGTTGTTCATTCCACAACCAAGTATCTGAATGGGCATTGTGACGTTGTCGGTGGTGCTGTAGTCACTACCACTGAGGAATTGACCCAGAAGGTTCAATTTCTCCTCAATGCTATGGGAACCTGTGCCTCGCCTTTCGACTGCTGGCTGGTGCTTCGTGGAATTCAAACATTGCCCCTGCGGATGAAAAAACATGAGGAAAATGCTATGGCTGTGGCAAGTTATCTTCAAAGTCACAAAGCTGTCAGCAGAGTGTTCTATCCAGGTATTGAATCTCATCCCGGTCATGATATCGCTAAAAGACAGATGAAAGGGTTTGGCGGAGTGGTTTCCTTTGAATTAAAAGGGGGCATCAAGGCGGTGAATAAATTTCTAAGAAGGCTAGAGGTGTTCTCTCTGGCGGAATCACTCGGTGGGGCTGCTTCGCTGGCTGAGCACCCGGCAACAATGAGCCATGTCTCAATGCCCCCTGATTACAGGGCAAAAATAGGTATTAGTGATGACTTGATACGGTTATCAGTAGGCCTGGAGAACATCAATGATTTGATTGATGATTTGGGGCAGGCACTGAATTCTGGTTGAAGGAGTGGGATTTGTCATACGCCACAGGTTTACGTTGTCGAAAATGTGGGCAGGAATACCCCTTACAACCTATGAGGGTCTGCGACTTTTGCCTTAGCCCGATAGAGGTCAATTACGACTATAAGGCTATGGCTGGTGCGCTTAGCCGTGAGAAGATCGCCGAAGGCCCCTTTACCATCTGGCGCTATCGTGATTTGCTCCCTGTTGAAGGTAAGGAGGAGATTGATATTGGCACCGGCTTTACGCCTCTGCTTAAAGCTGATAATCTGGGACGTGAGCTGGGGCTAGACGAATTTTACATCAAAAATGACTGCCTTAATCCTACCTATTCTTTTAAGGACAGAGCTGTCGCAGTTGCTGTAACTAAAGCACGTGAGTTCGGTTTTGATACGGTAGCCTGCGCCTCAACAGGTAACCTGGCTGCCAGTGTTGCTGCTCATGCGGCTAAGGCAAACATGAAGGCCTATGTCTTTGTCCCCGCCAATGTGGAACCGGGGAAGCTGGTAGGAGTAGCCATCTATAAGCCAAACCTGGTTACTGTCGACGGAAGCTATGATGATGTCAACCGCCTCTGCGCCGAGCTGGCGCAAAGATATAACTGGGGCTTCATCAACATCAATCTCAGGCCATATTATGCCGAGGGTAGCAAGACGCTGGGGTTTGAAGTGGCTGAGCAGCTGGGGTGGCGACCCCCAGACTGTGTAGTTGTGCCTGCTGCCTCAGGTCTCCTTTTTACCCGGATTTGGAAGGGGCTACAGGAACTATCTATGCTTAAGCTGATCGGACCGGTAAATACTCACATGTATCTGACCCAGGCTACGGGTAGCTCACCAATTGTAAACGCTTTTGATGCAGGTAGCCTTCATGTCCATCCGGTGCTGCCAAATACTATGGTTACTTCCATAGCCATTGGCAATCCAGCCGATGGTTATTATGCCTTGATGGTTGCTAGACAGTCAGGAGGTGGTGCCCAGGCTGTCACAGATGAGGAAGCTATCGAAGGAATGAAATTGCTGGCGCAAACTGAAGGCATTTTTGCTGAGGCTGCCGGTGGGGTCGTGATTGCCGGAGTGAAGAAGCTGGCTGCTGCTGGGATAATTAAAAGAGACCAGCTTACGGTCGCTTGCATCACCGGAGCTGGCCCAAGAACACAGGAGATTGTTTCAGACGTCGTCCGCCCGTTTCATGTCAAGCCCAATCTGGAGTCGTTCAGTGAGGTGCTCGGTGTACAGGTTTGAAATCATTACCTGTGTTAGATTAAGATTACATAAGCCAGAGGCAGGAGGATATTATGGCTAAGAGGCAAGTGATGTTTACCTTCCCCCGCGGGTTGATAAAGGAGCCCGTTATTTACCACCTGTCGCATAAATTTGAGGTGGTGACCAATATACGCCGTGCCGACGTATCAGAGGACAGGGGTTGGGTTGTGCTGGAACTGGAAGGTGAAGACAAAGAGATTGAAGCAGGCATTGCCTGGGTTAGAGACAAGGGTGTTAGAGTTGACCCGATAGTTGGTGATATTGTTGAGGGCTGAGGGATGAGGAGAATATATCTGGATTACGCTGCTACTACGCCGACACATCCTGAGGTGATGAAGGTGATGTTGCCCTATTTTACTGAGGCCTTCGGTAACCCTTCCAGCATACATTCATTCGGCCAGGAGGCCAAGGAAGCCATTGAAAAAGCGCGGAATCAGGTTTCAGTTCTTATCGGCGCTAAAAGTGAGGAGATTGTTTTTACCGGCAGCGGAACAGAAGCGGATAACTTTGCCTTAAAGGGTGTGGCATTGGCAAACCAGGGCAAGGGAAATCACATTATTAGCAGCTCAATCGAACATCATGCCGTGCTGGAGACCTGTAAGTTTCTGGAAAAACAGGGATTCTCGGTCACCTATCTTCCTGTAGATGGTTATGGCATGGTTGACCCAAGCGGTGTCAAAAAGGCAATCACAGTTAAAACTATCCTCATTTCAGTTATGCATGCCAACAATGAAGTCGGCACTGTAGAACCTATAGCCGAGATAGGGAATATCGCCAGGGAGGCTGAGATTTACTTGCACACCGATGCCGTGCAAACGGCAGGGCATATCCCGGTAGATGTAAATAAGTTGAATGTTGACCTTCTGTCAATCTCGGCACACAAACTCTACGGTCCCAAGGGCATCGGCGCGCTGTATATCAGAAAAGGTACTAAGGTAAGCTCCTTTATGCATGGTGGTGACCAGGAGAGAGGAAAGCGGGCAAGCACTGAGAATGTGCCCGCCATTGTGGGCTTTGGCAAAGCAGCGGAAATCGCACAGCGAGAGATGCTCGAAGAAGCCCAAAAGCTGACTGTACTTCGTGACCAGCTGATTGAAGGCATCCTCAAGAGCATCGAGCATACCCAATTGAATGGCCATCCCGTGATGAGGCTGCCCAACAATGTAAATGTCAGCGTTGATTATGCGGAAGGCGAGTCAATGCTGTTGAATTTGGATCTGGCCGGAATCTGTGCTTCCACAGGTTCAGCTTGTAGCTCATCGGACCTTCAACCATCCCATGTTCTGGTGGCGATGGGGCTGCCGCATTTACAGGCGCATGGTTCCCTGAGATTCACTTCAGGGAAGTGGACTACTGAGGAAGAGATAAATCAAGTTCTAAACGTACTCCCCGGAGTTGTTTCCAAGCTCAGGGCTATGTCCCCGCTTATCAAAAGCTCCAAATAGTCACTGAATCAGTTGCTCAAATCATTCCATTCGTTGACCCATTCTGGAGCGCTTTCTACGAGGCGCTTCAGAAGTATAACGACAAATAGAGGGTTTAGAGAGGAGGTTCAACAGTAGCTGTCCGTCATTGCGAGCGAAGCGTGGCAATCTCATGCTCCCCCACCGAGATTGCTTCGGGGCTCAGCCCCTCGCAATGACAGCAGATTTTTTGGGGACCTGTTGCGAGCCCTTCGCCTTGTGTCATCCTGAGCCTTTTTTCTGTCATCCTGAGCGAAGCGAAGGATCTCGAATTAATGTAGAGGCGAGGCTTTAGCCTCGCTACCGATTGCCTCGGGTAGATTGGAGCATCGGCTCCAATCGTGCCTAGAGCGGATGCTCTAGGCATACCCCTTATGCCATTGTGCGATATGTTAATTAGGCAATAACCATAAGGGTCGCAACTACATTGAAAATGGTTCGTTGCAAAACACTACCAATTTCAGGTTCATTCGACCAATTGAATAAAGAAGACTATAATATAGTGAATACCCGTGTCATGGTGGAAGAATGTCAAATCTTAAACGGAGGGATTGTTCAGCAACTCCTCTCCGTCATTGCGAGCGAAGCGTGGCAATCTCACCCTTGCCCCACTCCACCGAGATTGCTTCGGGGCTCAGCCCCTCGCAATGACAAAATAAGCAGTCTTAAATAAAGGGAGGCAAAAATGAAAGTCGTAACATTGTGTAAAGAGGGCTCTTGCTGCCCGGTGGTAAAAGTAACAGAGACACAGGTGGAAATAGGGGAGAAGGGTAACCTTTGCGTCCTCACCAGGGAACAATGGGAGACGCTCAAGGAAAAGATACTAAGCAAAGAGCTATAAGACAAAAGACACCCATAACCAGGCTTGTAGTTGCCATACCCACAGCTCACCGGTGCTCTGGGAGCTGCACTTTTCATCAGGTATTTCTTGGAAAGCTCTGTTAAAGCCGCTGGGGTCAACATCTCTGAACGGTAGATGTCAAAATGGCTGGAATTATCGCCGTCTGCAAAAGTGACAAAAAGGGAACAAAGAAGGAAGACGTAAAAGAAGGGCTTCTGAAGGAGAACTTCGGCCTTGTCGGCGATGCTCATGCCGATTGCTGCACGCACCGGCAGGTCAGTTTGCTTGCCGTGGAAAGCATTGACAAGATGCGAGCTCTGGGCTTGGAGCTAAAGCCCGGGGATTTCGCTGAGAATTTGACCACTGAGGGGATAGACTTGGTATCGCTCCCTGTCGGCACCAGGATGTCAGTCGGTGAACAGGTTATACTGGAGGTCACTCAAATCGGCAAGGAGTGCCATGCCGGGTGCGCTATCTACCAGCAGGTGGGTAAGTGCATCATGCCTGAGGAGGGAGTGTTTGTTAAGGTGATTCGAGGCGGACCTGTCAAAGTTGGAGACAAGATAGAGGTAGGGTAAGATGGTGAGCGAGGTGGAGAGGGTTCCTATATTGCGGCTTACTGAGGCAGGGAAGAGCGCCGCCGATGATGTGGTTGTCAGGGAATTTCCTCTTACCATCGTATTGAACAATCAAGAGCTGGTAACTCTGCTCTGTTCCCCTAAAAATCTCGATTATCTAGCTATCGGTTTCCTTTCCTCCGAGGGGTTGCTCAAAAGCAAAGACGATATCAAAAAGATAATGGTTGACGACCGGAGAGGTGTGGTACGTGTGGAAACTGAAGAAAATAACAAACAGGCTGGCGAGTTCTTGTTCAAGCGGCTTATCACATCGGGCTGCGGCAGAGGCGCTTCCTTTTACAGCGCTGCTGACATCGGCGGACAGGTGAAAGTAGAATCTCAGACTAGAATATCGGCTCTCGAGGTCTTTGAACTGGTAAGGGAGTTTCAGCACCGGTCTCAGATTTTCAGGACGACCGGTGGTGTTCACAGCGCTGCCTTGTGCGATACGAAGAGCATCCTGGTTTTTGGTGAGGACATAGGCAGGCATAATGCCATCGATAAAATATTCGGCGAATGTATCTTGAAAGACATACCGACGGATGACCGTATAATAGTCACCAGCGGCAGGGTTTCCTCGGAGATATTGCTTAAAGCGGCTAAGCGAAATATTCCTCTGCTTATCTCCAAATCTGCCCCCACTGACCTGGGGGTGAAGTTAGCCAACGATTTAGGCGTCACCCTTATTGGCTTTGTCAGAGGAAAGAGGATGAACGTTTACTCTAACGACTGGAGGATAGCGAGCCGTGGATAGAGAGCCGGGGCTAACCGAGAAAATCTCAAGATTAAAGGAAAAAAGAAATGCCGTTATCCTCGTCCATAACTATCAGTTGGGCGAGGTTCAGGACATAGCTGACTTTGTTGGTGATTCCCTGGACCTTAGCCAGAAGGCAGCTAAGACCGATGCCAGCGTCATAGTCTTCTGCGGCGTTCATTTCATGGCGGAGACAGCCTCCATTCTCTGTCCCGACAAGACGATTCTGCTTCCAGACATGCATGCCGGCTGTCCTATGGCTAACATGATTACTGCCCCACAGCTACGTGCTAAGAAGAAGGAGCATCCAAAGGCTACGGTGGTCTGCTACATAAATTCCACGGCGGCGGTTAAGGCTGAGTCAGATGTTTGCTGCACTTCCGCTAATGCGGTTGGTGTCATAGAAAGCCTGGCTGCGGATGAAATATTGTTTGTCCCTGACCAGTACCTGGGGCACTATATCTCCACAAAAACCGGTAAAAAGATGATTCTCTGGCCTGGCTTTTGCCCCACTCATGCCCGGATATTGCCTGAACACATCACCAAATTCAAACACGAATATCCCGAAGCTAAAGTAGTAGTTCACCCGGAATGCAAGCCGGGGGTGATAGCCCTGGCTGATGAGGTGTTGAGCACCAGCGGCATGATAAAGTTTGCCAGAAGGGAAGATGTTCAGCAAATGATTGTGGGAACGGAGATAGGCATAATCTACAGGCTCAGAAAGGAGAATCCGGGCAAGCAGTTCATCCCCGTCTCGGAGCAGGCTGTATGCCCCAATATGAAGCTAATCACCCTGGAGAAAGTCCTGTGGTCTCTCGAGGAGATGGCGCCGGTGGTTAAGGTCCCGGAGAGGATACGCCTCAAGGCAAAGAAGGCCGTGGACAAGATGCTGGCAGTGGGCAGGAGTGCATGAAAGAGACCGGCAAGGTAGTCATCTTAGTTACCACCAACACCGAGGCAGAAGCTCACAAAATAGCTGAGCTGCTGCTCGGTCGGAGAAAAGCTGCCTGCGTAAACATCGTGCCCAGGGTAGATTCGTCGTTCTGGTGGCAGGGCAGGCTTGATTCAGCCCGGGAAAGCCTTCTCATCATCAAGACCAAAGCCTCGCTGCTCCCCGAAATCATCGAACTGGTCAAAGGTATTCACAGCTACGAAGTCCCCGAGATAATCGCCCTGCCCATCATCGCCGGCAGCGAAGGCTACCTGAAGTGGATAGATAGCGAGGTTAGAGAGAGCTGAACACTTCGTCACTTTGTTACTAGAAGGGTAACCTATACAAGGAGACCTGCACACCGCACAACACTCGTTTTGCAAGGTCGCTCTCTTTAGTGTACAATGTAGACAAGTAGTTATAGTTTAGGTTATTACAAGCTTCTTACAATCCCCTCGGATTTATCTCAAGTATTGGATGACCCGAACTCAAGCTAAAATTTTGAAGATAGGAGGTCATCCAATGAGTTTTGAGGACAAGTCAATGCAGTGTTTCGATTGTGGGACTACCTTCACCTTCAGCGCTGATGATCAAGGGATTTTTCAATCTTGGGGCTATACTAGAGCCCAAGCGGGACAAGGCGCGGACCAACGATAACCCTATTGCCGAGGAAGGGGGTCAATATGAATATCTACGTGGGCAACCTTTCTCTCGAGGTGACTGAGGAGGAACTGCGACGAGAATTCATAGCTTTTGGACAAGTGATGTCCGTAACCATCATGGACGATAAGTATAGCTGTGGCGGCCAATCCAGGGGATATGGATTTGTTGAAATGCCATCAAAGTCCGAAGGCGAGGCTGCAATTATCAGCCTTAAAGGGAAATCACTGAATGGTCGGGTGATTGACGTCATTGCGGCTCTTCCTCTTTCACCCAAAAGAGATACGAGGGCCTTCCATAGCAGCAGAGGCAGACGGTTTAACAGGAATGGGAGCCAGAGAAGATCCTGAGCTTAAGTCGCCTGCCATATTCCAGAGACACGCAATTTAATATTTTACTAAGGAGTTGTAATGAGTTTCGAAACCTTCAATTTTCATCCGAGCATCATGGCCGGTGTGCGGGCGCTTGGATATGTTATACCCACACCGATCCAACTTAAATCCATCCCGCCAATTATGCAGGGCCGTGATGTCAGTGGTTTGGCCCAGACCGGAACCGGCAAAATCGCCGCCTTCGTGCTGCCAATATTGCAGCATTTACTGCGAAGCCCCCGGGGTCGAGTCGGTGCCCTTATAATCTCGCCCACGCGTGAATTGGCTGAGCAGACATGCGAGACTATCAGGGATTTAGGGCAACAAACTAGACTGCGGAGCGTTGCTATTTACGGCGGGGTGAGTATAAATCAACAGATCCTTAAACTGCGCAGTGGGGCCGAGATTGTTGTGGCCTGTCCCGGCCGCCTGCTTGATCACCTTTGGCGGGGCACAATCGATTTATCACATCTGGAAGTTCTTGTAATCGACGAGGCAGATCGAATGTTTGATATGGGCTTCTTGCCCGACATTCGAAGTATTCTGAAGTGTGTGCTGCAGCAGCGACAGACACTCCTTTTCTCGGCTACCATGCCTGATGATATCCGGCGCCTGGTGCACGACATACTTCATGAGCCGGTCACAGTACAAATCGGTCGCACAGTACCGGCAACCACGGTGTCACATGCATTGTACCCCGTTAAACAACATCTCAAGACTGCACTGCTGATGGAACTTTTGCGGCGTACTGAAGCAGAGTCGGTGCTTGTATTTACGCGTACCAAGCATCGTGCCGAGCGTGTTGCGCAGCAACTGAAAAGAACGGGTTACAACGCAACCTCGCTGCAAGGCAATATGTCTCAGTACGGGCGTCAGGCCGCGCTTGATGGCTTCCGCGCGGGCTCGTTTAAGATCCTGGTGGCAACCGACATTGCCGCTCGTGGCATCGATGTTTTGAGTATTTCACACGTCATTAATTACGACATGCCCGAGAGCACGGATGCCTATACTAATCGCATTGGCCGCACAGGGCGGGTTGACAAAACTGGCGATGCGTTCACATTGGTGACAACTGAAGACACAGCTATGGTGCAGGCACTTGAGCAGATTCTCAACACAAAACTGGAGCGCCGTACGATGCAGGGCTTTGATTACACAATGCCTGCACCAGCTAAGGAATTCGTCCGCTCGCCGCGCCAATTACGGCGGCGCACAGTACGAAGGAAGCGCGTTGGCAACCAATAGCCAGATTGTGTGATATACGTCTCCCAATAGACGATGCTATAATGTCAAACATCAAAGACTATTGGCAGGTCTAGAGGGGGAATGTTATGGAAGATAGAGTAGCAATATTCATAGATGGAAGCAATCTATATCATGGTCTACGAAGTAACTTTAAACACCATAACCTCAACTTCGCTGAATTTGCCAGTAAGCTATGTGGTTCCAGGCGCTTATTCCGAACATATTACTACAATGTCTTACAGGACCCGACTCAACGGCCTGATGGCTATCGAGAGCAACAGGAATTCCTTGATACCCTGCGCAAGACGCCATATCTAGAGGTTCGACTAGGGGGTACCAAAATGACACAGGGTATCCTTGTTGAGAAGGGTATCGATATTATGTTGGCTACAGACCTGCTATATTTTGCCTGGAACGACTTCTATGATGTGGCAGTGCTTGTGAGCGGTGACTCTGATTTCGCCTATGCTCTTCAAGCTGTAAAGAACATGGGTAAGCATGTCGAGGTAGCCTACTTCGAGAGTGGGGTGTCCAAGGATCTCTTGAATGTAGTCGATAATCGGTATCTCCTAAACCGGAGCTTCTTCAGTGGTTTGTGGACACGTAAACGTTATACCGATCTCAGAAGAGTGATTGGAGAAGGTCAGAAACAAGGCATTCCGAGTGGCGAATAAGCCTCCGGCAACAGTCAAACTTTTAGAGGGTAACCTCACATAGGCAGAAAGAAACTGAACAATTCATCGAAAAGTAACAATCCGCTAAATTGTTCAGGCATTGAAAGCCTTAATAAACTGCACGCCACAGTCAATTGGTATGGGAAACAGCGCCTGTTATCGCCCTATTTCAATTTCTTGCCGCACTTCTTGCAGAAATCCTCATCCTTCCTAACGCGGTTGCCGCATTTGGGGCAGAACCCTGATTTAGCCACTGGCTTGGCCTTAGCCGGAGCCTTCGTCTCGGGGGTGGTTGGGCGGGTAGCAGGCCTTCCCCGGAGACGGTATATGAGATAGACCACGCCGCCGATGACCAGCAATGTAATCAATATGGCTATAATTGCCGGCCAATAGTTGGGCCTCCACAATATTTCTACGGTGGAGGGTCCGTTCATAATTTGCTGGCCGCTGGCGTTCACCGGCGTCTGAGTCACACCCAGGAATCTCCAGAAGCCACTCTCCACGGGGACGGCATGCAGCGATAAGTTCCAGGTGGCGGTGCTGCCCGCGGGTTCAAAGGAGCGCTCGTCTATAGCCGGGTATTCCGATTTCAGAGTCAGCTGGTAATAAGTGTCGTATACGGCAGTGACGGTCCCTCCCTGGGTGACGGTAAAAAACAGGGTTCTGGTAGGGCGCGTGGTGCCGTCGGGAAGCCTCCATTCACGGAAGACATACTTTATGCCGTTCTGGATATTGGTTTCAATGGTGCCCGGCGTGGTGCTGCTGAAATTGCTGCCCACAGCATAAAAGCCGGCGCCCGGCGGCTGTGTGGCTCCGGGCGGCTCGCTGGCCGTGGTGATATTTACCTGCTGCGCATAATCGAAATAGGCATGGTTGTCGACGTCGGTCACCGTCTTGGTATTCGACCCTATGACTGTG
>JAPLHH010000321.1 GCA_026389735.1 Chloroflexota bacterium
ATATCCAACTAACGGTAGTGAGCAAGCAATGCTTGTTCCCACCACAACCTGTGATGATGGGATTGTCTATGATGGTATTCTGGTGACGTACTGACAAAATCGCTGAACAGTTAACCCTGACATTTTCCCTTGACAACGACACGGGATGAATATGGCTTCGGTGGAGGCATTCCCTTTCTGGAGCGGACGATTCATCCGATAAGGTGGCTGGCTCAACATTCCGTCAAGCTGTTGGACTGTTGATAATCTAGCAATCAATTAGTGGTGGAATTCATTTAGTAAATCGCCAAGTCTGTTAATGATGTGAAGCATCCCCTCGGTATCGAGGCCACAGTATTCCTCAAGCTGTTCATAAACTCTGTTCTTGGTTTCGTCATCGGCACCAGCATATGTGACTGCTTGAAAGGCTACGCTTGCATACTGACCATCAGCGATTTCCAGGGCATCATAGCTTAACCCTGTGATCGCCGGAAGAACCTGCTTGATTGAGATGCTTCCCTTTTGAGCACGGTGATAGTACTGGAACTTGCGGAACGGCACAATAAGGTCAACAATCCTGCTTATTGCATCAGCGATCCAGTCCTGGTGCTCAGGGAAGTTGTCTGCCAGTTCTTTGAGGACGCCTTTCTCGAAAGACTTGTTGTACACGATGATGCTGCCCTGTGTGCCAAGATTATTACCCAGCTTAGACAGCAACCCAGGGCGCGGGTCGTCTGGGTATCGGGCTAAGAATGAGCAATGTTCAGGCACAGCGCCTTTGCTGGATACTTTGTGCAAAGAAAACTGGAATGGTATGGCTTGATATGGCCGCGAGTTATCAAACAGAGGGATTGCCGGGCTGACCGTTTCGAAATCCAGAAAATAGAGCGGGTATACAAGAGAGGAGAGAAAATCCTGGAGACCTTTAACATCCACATATGCCTCATTGCTGACTATGCACCTTTTCTGTATTTGTTGGCTCAAGATCATATTAAAATCGTCAGGTATTTGAGCGATTGAGATGATGCCTCGCTCGTACAGTTCGTAGCACTTTGGGCCTCCTCGATAGAGGCTGAATATGTTATGTTCCGGCAGCGTAGCCCAGCAGTCGGACAGGGGGCATTCGTAGGGCTTAGTGCAGTGTTCACCGATAGCTACATCAGGACAGCTTGTCCCAGAGATGACTGCCAGCATCTCATCGACGCGCTCTTCAATTCCAAGGCTGACAACCTCCACAGCAGGTGTAACATCCTCAATAACGAATAAATCTTTCGGGGATATGTCGCCGTGCTTAACATACTGATTGTTGATGTGCATCAGGAAACATCTGTCAATTGAGAGTCCATGTCGCTCCAAGCAGAGCCTTTGGAATGCTAAATCTTGGTGATGGACGTCCTTAACACCGGTGGTGCTCTTAACCTCGATGATGTCCCAATCCTTCCCTTGAGCTGGGCGCAGAATGTCGACGCGTGAATAAAGGTTGTCGCTCAAGATGCCGGCTTCGAATAAAGGTCTGTCATGCTCAACAAGCAATCTCTCGGTTTGTCTGAGGTTTTCCTTGAAATTGTCTTCAGGTAGCTCAATTCCATCGGGGTAAAGCTGCCTGGCAAGTTTGCCTACCAGGTGTCCTTGGTCGAAGACGTACTGCGTTCCCTTGTCTGGCTCTGGTATCTTGAGCGGCTCGTGAAATATGGCCCACAGGTATTTGAGACACTGCAGTCCATTGAGGTACTTTGATTTAGATAACAATTTGACCTTCAATTTCTGATCTCATTCATTTCTTTTATAGGCCTTGGGTGTTGCCTAGCCTATATAAGGGTTGCCCTGTTGTCAACTGCAATATTCGCCTTTTCCATCATTTAAACGGCAAAGAGGCTAACTAAGTGGGATTTAAGGGTGAAATATGTTTGGGCACAATTGGGGTTCTTTGGGAAGAACCATTTTACAATTAGACGTTGTAGCAGATAAGGTCAAAAAGCCATTTTGTTGACTCCTTCTACATTTACCTGAGTGGTCTGAGTTGATATACTTCAATCATGGGACGGTACTCTACATAGTAAGGTGACTATGTGGGGACACCCAACATGGCGGAGATGAAACAGCTTTCCCGTGAAGTGCGTCCCAGAAGTTCAGAGGGTGAACCCAGAGGGTAGGCATATCTACGCAATTGCAGAAGACATCACGCAAGATTGG
>JAPLHH010000310.1 GCA_026389735.1 Chloroflexota bacterium
TTGCCGGGGTGTCATGTTCGCTGTAGAGACGGGAGGCCACTATTGGCGAAATGTGGCCTATTTTCTGGATGCGCAAGGCATTCCGTTTCGTTTCATCAATCAGTTTACCTTAAAACGGAGGCGGGAAGGAAAGGATCTCAATCGTAGAAAGAACGACTATCGAGACAGTGAGGTGGCGGCACAGCTCTTATGTACCGGGGAGTTTACCGAGAGTAAAGTGCCGCAGGGAGTTTATGCTGAACTACGAACTGCCCACAATGCCTATCGCCGGCTGGTTAAGGAAAGGACCAGAATAATAAACCTGGTAAAAGGGCTTCTGGACGGGCTCTTCCCCGAGTTCACCCGGGTCTTTAAAGATCCTTGTGGGCTGACAGCTCTCAGCGTGCTCTCCACCTGCGCTATCCCCAGCGTGATTGCCGGGACGACGGAGGAGGAATTTGTGACTACAATCGAAGCGAAGCATCAGGGTCGCCTTATGCGAAAGAAACTGAGAGCGCTTCATTGCTCGGCAAGGACGTCAATCGGGATCGATGCAGGTGCTCGGTCGGTGTCCTCTGAGATTTCATTCCTGGTAGAGAAGCTCGAGCTCATTAGACGGCACATTCGCATTATAGAGAGAAAGCTTGTCGGACTGGTGGATGAAACGGAGGAAGGCAAATACCTGCTCTCGATAAGGGGTCTCAACTATACTGCTGTGGCCGGGTTACTGGCAGAGCTCGGCTGCTTCAAGGCATACCGGAGCGCAAAGCAAATGATCAAGATGGCTGGCAGTAATCCCACAGAATCAGAATCCGCTGGGAAACGAAGTTCCCATACCCCAATGAGCAAGAAAGGGCGCCCAGTGCTACGGTATTGTGCCTGGACTGCTGTTATTCCTATGTTGCGATTTAATCCTGATTTTCGTGCATGGGCCAAGCAGAGGCGAGAACGACCAGCCCACGCCAACCCCCTCAGTGGAAGGGAAGTAGTCGGGGCAGCACTTAATAGGCTGTTGCGTTTGGCATTTGCCCTGGTTAAGAATCAGACCTATTACCAGGTTTCAAAACCAGAACTAACACTGGTAGCAGTCTAAAATATTGGAGGTAACGATAATGCATCAGGGTGGGCAGGGAGACGCCGCTGTCAGTTTTGGGAGCTCATTTGAGCAAACCCGTGTGCACAACATGGTGCCCCTGCCCTCCTGGCCAAACCCGTATAAGGTATGATGGGAGCTTCCCTTCGGGAGTAAACCCGGATCTAACCGCTAAATTGGGAGCCAGGAATAAAGGAGCTGGGGTCTGCCCACCGATGTGAAGATAAAACAGAAGCGATATCGTGCTGGAGTCATTGACTAAAAGAATATAGTATGTTGAGCAAAAGCCTGTTTTGTTACCTCACGGATATTTGACAATAATATGGTCTTATCTTTAACGGTACGCGTGTTATAACTCAGCTAACTTACCAGACTAATTAATAACCGGTTGACAATCATGATAATTAAAGCCTGACTTGAGCAACGAAATGGACAAGCGTCCAGAAATTTAGGGGCTTAAGAATCAAGCACTCAAAGCCTTGGAGCTTATAAGCTGAAGCTTTTGGAATCTATAAGCAAAGCTTCGGAACTATAGTTGAAGCTTCCGAAACTATGGTTAAAGCTTCGGACCTATGGTTAAAGCTTCGGAAACTATAATCTAAGCTTTAGGATCTTAGTTTAGCTTTAGTTTTTCAAGTTCAAAGTTAAACGAAAGTTTAACTGAAGTTGGAGTATTCCCATCTAGGAAATAGCCATTTTCTCATCATGCCTGATATTCGTCCGGAAAGTTAGGTTTCCAGCTACTATATAGACCTCACCAGGCCTATCGGCTTTTGTCAATTCAAACGGCAACCACACCTGATTCCAAAACGTAACATCTCCAGTTGAAACAGCTTTCTTGTATTGACAAACCACATAATATTGACCCTCAGGCATATAAAAATCTGGCCTCCATTCGGTCTTCTCATCGATCATTAATACCGGATAACGGCGCCCAATTAAAGAATTCTTTTTACTGTCTAGTAAACCGATTTCAATCTCAATAGCTGGTTCTTTGCCTTCATTGGATACCACAAAATGGGAAAAGTAAACCGGTGTCAAGGTGCTTACGTGACCTGATTTATCTTTATAAATGCCTTTGATAGTCACTATAGCCCCGCCATCAATTTCCGCAACGGTGGCACCCTTATCTTTCTTGCCTTTATCATCTTCCTGGGTACCTACCATATCGTCATCAGTTCCCTCTTTGTCAATCAATTCGATTGCGCTTCTCAGGCGTGGATCGGTATGCAATACGTAACGTTCCGTATGAGTCAAGTTTGTATGCCCCAGTAATGATTGTATCTCACGCATGGTCGCCCCCTTTTCAGCCAAGGAAGTGGCAAAGTAATCTCGCAAACTATGCGTATGAATCCCTACACCCGCCTTTCTGGCAAACGACTTTATCATTCCGCTTATGGTTGCTGGAGCTAAACCAAATACGCTGTCATCTTTCCCTCTAGTTTGTGTATAGGCACCAAGTTTGTCGACCATCCGAGTTGATAGCGGTATCACCCGGTCCTTACCCCCTTTTCCCTGGCGGACGACCAAGATCCGCCTCACATTATCTATGTCTCCCACCTTTAAATTAGCTAATTCGCTTCGTCTCAGCCCGGTATGAACAGCAAGGTCAACAAGCAACGTGTCTCTTTGTATGCTCTTTTTATGCGTCTTCTTTGACCTTATGTATTCAAGTAATTTATCTATATCCGACCTCTCAACATATCTCGGTAACACTTTAGGAACTTTAAATATTATGTCAAGTTCTTGTCCGTACCAATTGAGAAACACTTTGACTATGGCACCATATCGCGCTAACGTACTCGGTTTCCTGGTGATGAATTTGGCAAGGAATGACTTAGCTAATTCCGGGCTCGGCGGGTATTCCCCTAAATAGTCATGGAAATGTCTTAGAATCCGTTTGGACTCATGGAGCCCTCTCGCTGAATGGTGATGGAAAGCCAGTTCGCCTTCATATAGTGCAAACAACTCTTGGTTCGTCTTCTGCCGCAACTCCAACTGACGCCTCCCCTTACTACCTAACAGTATATGGAGTAATTCACGGAGTTGCAATAGGTCGAGAGAACTTGCGACTTTTTGAAAAGAACTGACGTCAGGTGGTGCTAAATTAGCTTCAAAAGTGGGCTCGGCAGGATTCGAACCTGCGACCAACCGGTTATGAGCCGGCCGCTCTGCCACTGAGCTACGAGCCCGGGAGAGACAAGAACTCTATTTGGAAAGCACCCTCCAACCCCTGCCCTATCCGCAACAATAGTATATCATAGCGCCACAATCAACCTCATCAACTTGACAGCGAATACGCACCACCTTATCCCCGCTCGATGAGCCGGAGCGGACTTGACTAGATATCAACCTTTGTTATAAAATTAGCAGTCGGAAAATGAGACTGCTAATTTGTTTATCGACAGCTAGTCATGCAGGTCATAATCGCAATTCTCTCCGTTGATCAGGAGGTTGGTTATGCCGATTTATCAGTACCTATGCCCTAAATGCAACTTGAAATTTGAGCTAAAACAGAGTTTTTCTGATGAATCTATAGCCGTTTGCCCCAAATGTCAAAACGGAGCTCGGCGACTTTTCTCCACGGTACCTATCATCTTCAAAGGCCAAGGTTTCTACGTGACTGACAATAGAAAAAGCACACCTGAGAACGAAGCCAAAGAAGACAAGAAAGAGGATAAAGGCGGGCATGAGGAGACAGGAGCATACAACGAGAAACCGAAATAGGTTGTCGCCTACATTCTGAGCTCGCTCAGATAGATAGGTGACACTTTTATAGTGTGACATTGGGTAATGTCCCCGGTGTCATTGCGAGCCGAAGGCGTGGCAATCTCGGTGGCGCGGAAGACATGAGATTCTTCCCCTTCACTTCATTCAGGGTCAGAATGACAGGACGTAGAGTGAGATCGCCACGTCGCTCACGCTCCTCGCGATGACAGAAAAAAGAAGAACAGGGATAGCATGCCCTGTTCCGAGCGCCAACGAGAAATCTCGCTCCTAGAAATAACAACAGCAAGTGTCACTAATGTGCTGGATGAGTACACATTCTTGCCAGCTAACTTTTCCTGTGCTACACTCAATCCGAGTCCCTGTAGCTCAGTGGACAGAGCGGCTGCCTTCTAAGCAGCGGGTCGTGGGTTCGAATCCCTCCAGGGACGCCAGTCTAGCCTGAAGTCATCCCACTCTATTGACTGCTT
>JAPLHH010000252.1 GCA_026389735.1 Chloroflexota bacterium
CTCAGTTGCTCTTCCACCATC
Organism: Chloroflexota bacterium; assembly: GCA_026389735.1. The sequence goes on from JAPLHH010000252.1 coordinate 22, forward strand.
CTCATGTACCCAGGAGCAGTGCTCCCGGATATTTGCCATCTCGAACAGATACGGGTTTAGACCGGCGCTAGCTACAGCTCGCCTGAAGGTTTGTTCGTGTAATCGTGGGGAGCAGGAGGCTACTACAACCCGGTTAATACCCAGTTCCTTTATATCGTTTTTTATCAGCTCTTGGCCTGGGTCCGAGCATACGAACTTGTAATTCCGAGCTACTGCTACCGAAGGCAGGTCTTTGGCAAACTCGGTTACCTTCTCGACATCAACTGTGGCAGCGATATTGGCTCCGCAGTGGCATATATAGACACCTATTTTTGGCTCCATTCAGTCCTCCTTATAATTTTCTGACATATGCGGCTAATACTTTCTGGGTGGGGACTATGCTTTTCTCTAGACCTAATGCCTTACTGTCAATTCCAAGAGCCACACCCATAAGCTGGGTGAAGAATAAAACCGGGATTTTAAATTTGGTTTTGAACTTTTTGTTAACCCTGCCCTGGTAGACATCCAAATTTCCTTGACACAGTGGACAGGCGGTGACAATACAATCAGCGCCGTTGCTTACAGCATTATCGAGGAGTTTATAGGTTAAGCCCAATGCAATATCCTCCTCTGGTATGATCATAGATCCCCCGCAGCAGCGGGTCTTCAAGGGAAATGGTGTGGGTTCAGCTCCAAGACTCTTTATCAGACGCTCAAACGACTGGGGGAATTCTGGGTCATCAAAGCTCGGTCTGGGCCGCACTATCTGGCAGCCGTAGTACGGGGCTACTTTCAGGCCGCTGAGGTCCACCTTGACCCTGGCTTTGATGTCTTCACTGCTGATATCATTGGCAAAGACGTCTAGGATGTGCCGCACTCTGACAGTACCGTGATATTCCAGGCCACCAGCTGCCAAAGCCTCACCTACTTTACTCTTTAGTTTAGGATACTCCTTCATGAATAAGTTAACTTTATTCAGCATGAGATAGCAATCACTGCAAGGAGTAACAAGGTCGAAGCCTCTTTTCTCAGCCAACGCTAGGTTTCGTGCCGAGCAACAAATGGAACCTAGTTCGTCAATGCTACTGTAGGGTGTGGAACCGCAGCAGTTCCAGTCATCGAGCTCGATGAGCTCCACATCCAAAGCTTTGGCTACAGCTCTGGTAGACAGGTCATACGCAATGGCTTGCCCAAACGAGCAACAGGCAGGGTAGTAACTATAATATTTCATGGCATCTCTCCTAGTGTCTTGGCTTTATCTAGAATCGCTTTGAGCTGACGTTGCGACTCTGGCTTCAATCTATGCATTTTTATATCAAGACGACCGTGCCTGAGTAAATTGAGGGCCATCGGTATCATATTTATGGCACTTAGCAGGTTAGTCCGAAGATAATACAACATCATGAGGATAAATTCCGGGACCATGCCCATTTTGTAGACAATTCCGGTAAAAGTTTTGTACAGCGTTGGAGTACGCACTCGCCCAGTACTCATGCCATATCGACTGGCCAGGCACTCCAGCGCGTGCATGAACTCAGTTGGCTTAATTCCTCTAGGACAGCGCACAGTACAAAGATAACAGGACAGACAGAGCCACATGGAGTTACTGGATAAAACCTCATCTCTCATCCCAGCACGCAGCATAGCAATGAGCTCACGTGGTGCATAGTCCATTTTGTTGGCGTTGGGGCAAGACCCGGAACAGGTGCCGCATTGAATACAGAGGCGCACTCCTTCGCCGCCGGGCAAAGCGTAGACTTCGTCTACAAAACTATCGTTGCCTTTTACTTTGGTCTCCATTACGCACCTACCTTCGCTGTATTATACTTCTTTTTGAGCTGTTAATGAAAATTGTGAAACAGTCGATTCTCGCTATTGCCTCTCTCGACTTAAAATGCCATAACATTTATTATAATGATGGGCAGCGGAAGACAGGCAATTTGGAACTGAAGCCGATATTAAGGTCATTTCTTATAGCTGCTGGCGAGTTGCAGCCTATCTTACCCCCAGAATAAGATTATCATATTAGCCAGCCGATTTACGTCCGTAATAATGCTTGTTTTTATTTGTGCGGAAGACTTGTCAAACGAATCTGCGATGGGTAATTACGCCTATGGTGAGTCGAACGTCCTTTACTAGTTTTAAGCGTGGGTCTGCTATAATGAGCCTGTACAGAGGAGACATTATTTGGAAACCATAAGGATTTTGATTGCGGACGACCACGCATTCGTACGTGAGGGAACA
>JAPLHH010000166.1 GCA_026389735.1 Chloroflexota bacterium
AATTAGTATCATTTGATACTAGGATATATCAGAGAACGACTGGGGTCAATAGTGGGCCAGAATTGCTGAGTTTCTGTAAGAGTGCACTTGGCGTCTGCTGCACACTTCGCTATTTCGTGACATTAACGTTTATCGCCCTGTCAGTAAGAACCACAGGGCTTGCAGTGGTTTCAGTTTGATGAATGGCGGAGGTACCTCTAGTTGAATTTTCTCGGCTACGGGGAACATGTTTATTCTGTCAACCTCTGGTTTCAGGCGGTCGATTTCCTCATTATTGTTCTTTGACAGCAAGTCATCAATACGGCGTGCCATTTCCCAGGCGGCTCTCAGGCGCTGCTCACTCATTTTGGCTAATCGTTCAGGTATAACTCCGTATTTCACTCTGAGTTGATTCAGGCGCAAGATGGCTTCGTAGGCGGTGTCCACAATCTGCTGGCGATTCATCCAGTCCGTCTCATAATTTAGGGAATACTTCCAGCTTGGTGATGCCAGCGCCTGGCGGTGCTCTTCCAGCCTCCGGAACAGGATGCGGTAGCCGTAGCGCTCGGGATGCTCAAAGCCCAGGCTGCCCGGGTCAAGGAATGGCGCCAGCGGGGAGATGAACAGAGACAGCCGCTTATCCCCCTTGAATCTGTCTAACAGGTGGTCGCAGTAGTCGATGGTGTCCATTACCGACTGTGGAGTTTGCCTCGGCAGTCCAATCATGAAGAACACGTCCAGTCGCCTGCAACCGACATCGAGGGCATCACCCAGCGTTTGCTCCAGCTCCTGGCTGGAATATGGCCTGCCGATGATTTTTCTTATTTCAGGGTCATGGGATTCGGGAGAGATCTCCAGGCAGAAGTCAGGGCAGGCCAGGCTTATCCGGCGCAGAAAGTCCCTTGAGGCTGGGTAGAACAGCTCGAGTATGAACTGGTTCTTTACCCTGTTCTTCTGAAGCAGGCTCAGGACCTGGCTGGCGTAGTTCTCTCCCGCCTGACGCAGGTCGCCCAGTATGAATATAGGGCCGTTGCTGAAGCGCGAGATCTGTTTTATATCTCGAGCCACGGCTTCTGGGGAGCGAAAAACTGGCTTTTCTCTGTTGTAGCAATGTCGGAAGGTTGTAGCAGAACCGCCGCAGATAACACAGTTCTGGGTGCAGCCGCGGCAGGTAAGCACTGCCGTAATGGGATAGCGAAGCCAGTCCTTAACCGGTGTGTAGCTGATAAGGTCGCGGTACCTAACCACAGAGCGCACGACATTACCGTAATGGTTGACCATGACATCGCTGATGTCAGCCGGAACGTGGCAGAACTGGTTTTCGTGTATCGTCCCTTGGCTGTCCCGCCAGGCAAGGTTGGGTATTTTCTCGAGCTCCCCTTTATTCCTTATAATGCAGTCCATCAGCTGGCGGAAGGGTTCTTCCGTGGAGTCTCCCCTGAGCACATAGTCTATCTCGGGGTATTCAAGCAGCTCTTTGTAGAAATAGGTGGAGGAAAAGCCGCCGAATATCAACTTTGCCTCAGGGTGCCATTTTTTGACTATTTTTGCCATCTCGATAGCGCCGTGGCAGTGCACCATCCAGTGCAAGTCGATGCCGAAGATTGGTGCCTTGAGGCGCTTTATAAATGCTTCGGCGTCAAATCTCTTGTCCCTCAGCATACGCACGGCAAGGTTTACGATACGCACTTGATAGCCGGCGCGTCCCAGATATTCAGCAATGCTGGTAAGCCCGATGGGGTACATCTCGAAGACGTAGGAAGGTGGGATGAGGTCGCTGACCGGTCCGTAGAGGATGGTTTTCTTGCGGAAATCATAGATGCTTGGTGCATGCAGTAGAATCAGGTCAGTGGACATGCGTGTCTCCGATTATCTACTTATCACTCCGAATTATTCTTTTTTGTCATTCTGAGGGAGCGTAGCGACCGAAGAATCTCATTTAAAAGGGTAAGCCCTGCGAAGGATTTAGATTCTTCGCTTCGCTCAGAATGACAGTTGGAGGAAAGCTCAAAATGACAAACGGGCATTTGCTCATCCACTGAAGAAACTCGACATAACCAAGATTGTAATTCAAGTTAGAAAAATCTTGCTAAGAGATAACCAATGCCTAACAGCAACTGGGTTAAGAGGATAACCAGGATGTTGTTTGCCATAGCCGGCATCAGCTTGCTTTCGTCTTGATATTTCAGGGCACCCTGAATAGCCTTGACGGCGAAGGGAATTGTGAGCAAGGCTACTAAGCAAAAAACTGGCATTAGCCCTGCTGCCACCCAACCGACTATCCACAAATAGACTACGCCGGTTAGCGTTGAATAGACTATACTTGCCCCCCTCTTTCCCATAGTCATGGGCAGGGTTTTTCTGCCGGCTTCCTTATCAGCTTCAGTGTCAGGAAATTCGTTCAGCAAGAGCAGGTTGTGCACCAATATACCGGAAGGTATAGATGCCACAACGGCGGGAAGAGTGTATTCGCCTGTCTGAACGAAGTAAGCTCCCAGAACCGGCAGAGCTCCCAGACCAATTCCCGGAGACCACTCAGGCCATCCTAGCTTGGTCAGGTGCGGTGTGTAGAGGAGAATGCATACAGCTGCTATCAGGAGCAAGGGCAGCAGGAGCCAGCCGCTGACCAGCACGAAGTAGATGCCTATGGGAACCGCCAGCAGGAAGCAGGTTAAACCGAACCATAAGACTTGCTCAGGCTTTAGAGAGGCGGTGGGTAGGAAACCGCTGCCGCCGCTAAATGGGGTTCTTCGAGTCTTCAGGTCTATGCCGCTTTTGTAGTCGAAGTAGTCGTTGAGCACGTTGACGCTGATGTGGCATAAGAGCAGCCCGACGAAAGCCAATAGAGCACGGCTGAGTTGAAAGGCACCATCATACCAGGCTATACAGGTGCCCAGAAAAGCCAATGCCACGGAAAGAAGCAAAAACTGTGGCCTCGTCTCGAGGAACCAAACTTTCAGTTTCATTGAAGCTTTGAGTATAGCAGACAGGTTGAGACGGTGTCTACAATGGCAGTGGGTGTGTATTCGTCATTGCGAGGAGCAAAGCGACGAAGCAGTCTTAGCGGCGTGGTGGCACTGAGATTGCCACGCTTCGCTCGCAATGACAGTGGGCAAATCCGCTTCGGACAGGTCTAAAAACCTGTCCCTACGTCTTAGGTTCGGGTGCCGTCTTCTTCCGGCTGAATCCGAAGATATATATTATCTCCAGGATTGCCAATGTATTAAGCAACAACAGAGCCACAAACCACCACAGGTGCTTGTTCCCGGCAGCACGCCATAGGGCTACGCCCTTCCATGGCAGAGTCCAGAGGATGATTAAAGGGATAATCCATGTCATCCAGATCCAAATTGGTGTTGGCCACGAATTTAATGATTCCATTTTTACCTCTCCTTTAGTTGATAGTCTTCAGTCCACATACTATCATTCCGTGCCAGTCTCTGAATTCTGGTTGCTTCCTATTCATAATGAACGCTTATTCATAATGAACGTTTCCAATTGCTTAACACCAGTCTCGAATTCGCTCCGGGGTATAAGGTAGTAGGTCGAGACATATTTGTTCTTTACTTTCTGCAAATATTCATAGTCTATTGGGATGTTCTCGACAATCACCTCTTCGTGTTTAATATCCTTCAAACCGAGGGAATCTAATAGGTAATCTATCTTGGGAATATCTGGGAATCTACCTTTATCAATATCTATGTAGCTAGGGAAAAAGTCTTTAACAACCGGATGCTGATTTTCGATTTGTTTATGACTGGATGTTAAAAGAACCAGGACGCCATCCCGCAACACGCGACAACACTCTGAAAGCAGGAATGTCAGGTTTTTTATTTGATGAATAACGTAAGCTACTATTATGGTATCAAAAGAACCATCGCGGAAAGGCAATTGCTGATTATCGATATCGGCACAGATAGCTTCAAGAGATTTGCCCTTGGCTACCTTCAACATAGCAAACGACGCATCTACACCGATGACATCAGCTTTTATTGCCCTTCGTAGTTGCGAAGCTATGTCCCCGGTACCGCAGCCAACGTCTAATACCTTCTTTCCTTGGCTAATCCTCCCCAGTGCAATAACCTTTTTTATCAGATTCTCCGGGTAGGAACGATAGCTGTCATATATCTTTGAAATGTCGGTATAGTTGACCTCCATGTGACTACCCAGAGGCGAGTTTCACATATTACTGCTTACTTGGATGTGCTAAAGCCCGCAACTACGAGTTCCTTACACTGCGAGGGCTAGTTTTATAGGTTGATATTAGAATACTTTCTCCACGGCCTGGCCACGGTCTTATTTTTCAAAATATCCAGGGCTCTATTTATCATTTTTCTGGTATCGCTAGGCATGATGATATCATCAATATAGCCTCGCTCTGCTCCTTGGTAGGGGTTCTCGTAAAGCTCTCGGTACTCGCTTATCCGCCTGTCTTTGACTTCTTGTGCGTTTTCTGCCTCTTTTATCTCCTTGGCGAAGATGACGCTGGCTGCGGTCGCAGCGCCGACAATGGTGACCTGGGCTGTTGGCCAAGCGAAGACGAGGTCAGCGCCGATGGATTTGTCTAACATCCCGTAGTGGGCACCAGCGTAAGACTTTCTCACTATGATTGAAATCAGGGGCACCGTAGCATCGGCCCAGGCGTAAAGCAGCTTGGCGCCATGACGCAGAATGCCCTTCCAATCCTGCTCAGAACCTATCATGTACCCGGGGCAGTCCTGGAAGCTGAGCAGCGGGATGTTAAACAGGTCGCAAAACCTTATAAATCTGGCCATTTTGTCTGAGGCGTCTACGTCGATAACCCCGCCAATATACGTCGGCTGGTTGGCTACGATACCGACTGAACGCCCATTGAATCGAGCGAAGCCAATTATGCAGTTTCGGGCGTAATCTTTCAATAACTCAAAGAAGTGACCATCATCGACTACCGGTGTAATTACTCTAAGCATGTCAAAGGGCTGGGCTGAATTGTCGGGAATAATGGTGTCTAGCTCTGGGACTGTTCTCTCCGGGTCGTCCTTTGTCTCGATTCGAGGTGGCTTTTCGTTGTTCTTGTTATTTGAGGGGAGAAAGGATAAAAGCTGTTTGCACATGTCTAGGGCGTCTTGATCGTTTTCAGCTACGAGGTGGGTTTGGCCTGACTTCACGGCATGAGCTTTCCAGCCGGAAAGTTCCTCGAGGCTGATTTCCTCTCCGATTTGAGTTTTTACGAAGGCAGGACCGGCGATACCCATAAAGCCAGTATGACGGCATTGGATGAGGAAATCTTGCATTACTGGATGGTAAGCCTGCCCGCCTAAGCATGGGCCCATGAGCAAAGATATTTGAGGCACTATTCCAGAAGCCAGAATTTGGGCTCTGAATAGCCAGCCGTAAGCCTCGAGTGTATCCATCCCTTCCTGAAGTCGGGCTCCCCCTGAGTCGTTCATGCTTATGCAAGGCCAGCCCATGTCCTTAGCAAAATCAAGGGCTCGGGTAAATTTCTTGCCGTGATATTCGCCAAAAGTCCCTGCCATGGCAGTATAGTCCTCGGCGATAACGACAACAGGCCTGCCATTTACCTTACCATAGCCGGTTATTACTCCTTCAGCTGGCACCTCCCTTTTGTCCATGCCGAAATGTGTGGTCCTGTGCTTAACGAAAAGTCCTATTTCGGTGAAAGTGCCTGGATCAAAGAAATAGTCAACCCTTTCGCGGGCTGACCACTGTCCAGCTTTATGGCGCTGCTCAATGGCTTTTGGGCCTCCCATTTGCTTTATTTTTTCTCGTTTCGCCTTATATGCCTCAATTGACTCGTGGGTCTTGCCCATT
>JAPLHH010000175.1 GCA_026389735.1 Chloroflexota bacterium
AATTGGAAACTATTATCAACAGACGCAGTAATTGCAGCAGTTGCTAACCCAATAGCCAACGATCCATGACCCGTTGCGGTAATAGCAAATCCAGCGTCGGTGTCTCCTAACGCAACAGCACCAGAACCTACTGCCGTAATGATACTGGTATTACTATTCTCGGCACATCCATGAGCAATTGATCCTTTTCCGACAGTGGTGATAGAGCCACCATCGATTGCTGCTCCACCAGCCAAACTACCCTCAGAAAAAGTTTTAATTAATGATGTTAATGAACTTCCTGCCGTTATCCTTGCAACACCATGCGATAATTGTCCGCTTCCTCCACCACTTCCACCCCCAGCCCCTCCACCACTAGAAGCAGAAATATTAGCAACGTTTCCCGTTCCTCCTGATAAAATAAGAGCATCACCAAAAATCAAACATCCTAATGGATTACAATCGGAAATAATTGCTGTATTGGCAGATGACGCAGCCGCTCGACCAAAAACTATATTAGCTTGTCCACATATATCAACAGCATTACCAACTCTTTGAGTTCCTGTTACAGCCGCACCCGCAGCAGCAGAGGTAACGACTATTCCACCCTTGCTCATAAGGGCCATTCCTCCAAGTGTTGATTGTCCCGCCGATACTCCTGTTGTTATATTCCCTATTTGTAAAGAACTCGTTAGAGCATTTACGCCTGGACCAAATTGGAAACTATTAGTAGCAGAAGCGGTAATTGTTTGAGAAGTTGCGGGGTCAATTATTGCTCCGACAGCCATTGAGCCAACGCCTGACGCAAGTATTGTATTATTATCGCCAGTTTGAGTAGCTACTTGTTCTCCAATAGCACCAAACGCTACTGCTCCTGACTTCGTGGCTTTTATGCTATTTCCAGTTCCGCTAGAATGGATAGAGCCAAATGCAAATGCTCCATAACCACCAGAATAAAGTCCGCCAGCAGTTATAACATTAAGTCCTGTTGTGGACGTTGAGAAACCCCCAGCAAACGAACCTTTAGCGGTGCTGTTAATTACGGTAACGTTGGCCGTTCTGTTGGTAGCAACATAACCAAAAGCGAATGTCCCCTCGTCACTGGATACGATATTACCCTTAAAAGTAAACCCAGTAGCAAACGAACCCTGTCCCGATGCTGTAATTTCTCCTTGTTTTGCTTTTCCAAATGCAAACGCTCCATGACTTGATGTAATTTTTCCTACAAGATTAGTTGCATAACCATAGGCGTAACCGCCAGCGAACGATCCCCATCCATTACTTTTTATAATTCCGCCCTGTCTAGCATGACCACAAGCGAATGATCCTTTTTCATAAGCATAAATGGATGAAGTGGTGCCTCCGGTTCCGAGTATATACCCCGTAACAAATGACCCAGCCCCCAATGCCCTTAATTTTAAATCTTTACCAGTGCCGGTCGCTCTTATATATCCATTAGCAAGCGACCCATTGCCAGACGCCTCTATCAGCCCTGTAGAATAATTTGGGGCATAAATACTACCCCCAGCAAACGCACCAACACCTGTGATAGTAACGGTTTTCGTGCCTGTTCCAAATCTTTTTATATTGGTAATATTTGGCAGAGTTCCATTTAACATAACTCCAGCAGTTTGAGATGTTGTTCCACCAATACCAGCATCTCCTACTTGTAAACTTGTTGCTGTAGCGTTAGCCCCAGGACCAATTTGGAATGAGTTAGTAGGAGTAGCGATGATAGCAGCAGTATCGGCTAATCCAAATGCAAATGAGCCGTGACCCGTAGCCGTAATAGCAAAGCCTGCGTCAGTATCACCACCTGCAAATGAACCAGAACCTGTGGCGGTAATAATGCTTCCTGCGGTTTCTGCACATCCAAATGCGAGCGAGCCAGAACCCTGTGATGTTATTTGCGTAGTGGAGCCAGTAGTAGCAGTTATATTACCCAATGCAACTGAACCTAATCCAGATGAAGTTATATTATTGCCACTACCCGCACCAGTTACTCTAATATTACCAAATGCAAAAGAACCAGGGCTTGTTGTTGTTCGAATTATATTATTGCCAGTGCCACCAGTGGTTTTTGAATATCCTCCCGCAAATGAACCTTTTGATGCAGCCGCTGTTGATATAACGGCAGTATTGGAACCAGTCCCGTAAATGAAGCCAATTGCCATAGAGCCAGGACCAGCAGCAGTTATACCTTTCGCCCAATCAGCATACCCAGCCACAAATGAGCCATTACCTTGAGCATACAATTTTGCACCAGAACCACCAGCAGTGCCATTCACAAACGACCCATTGCCTAATGCTTTAATAGTACTATCAGAATATGCCCAACCATTTGCAAACGAACCCTTGCCACTTGAATTAATTAACGAGTTGCCCTTTTGGCACCAACCGTGGGCAAAAGAAGCTCCTACACCTGTAGAACTAATAGTTGCAGTAGTCCCACCAGTACCGGGATTGCTAATATATCCACCAGCGAACCCACCAGGTGCGGACACTATTAATGAGGTATTACCTGGGTCAGTAAGCGCAGGATTTCCCATTGTGGCACAAGCAAATGAACCATCAGAACTAGGTGTAATTGTGTTAGTTGTGCCAGTCGCCGCATTTACAGAAGCAATTGATACGCCCTTACCTGCATGAGTAATCGTTTTTGTTCCCAATCCCACTGTGGATATAACATCTATACCAGCAGTCGGACGAAGAAGAACCCCAGTAACGGCGACGCCAGATGCTGTTCTTGTTTGTGCATCTCCTACTTGAAGTCCAGCAACGCCGTTTAGACCAGGACCAAATTGAAAAGAATTTTCTACTGTTGCTTTTATATCAGCAGTTGCAGAACCTATTGCAAATGAACCAATACCAGTTGCTTCTATATTATATGTGGTTGTAGAATTGCCAAATGCTGTAGCACCATTTTGTGCAGCTGATATTACTCCGCCTGATGTCGCTCCACGAGCAAATGAGCCAGAGCCAGTAGCAGATATCAGTGCATTACCATTTACTCCTTGTGCGAATCCAACTGCCATTGAACCTGAACCTACTGCGAAAATGGATGCATTTGCGTCATGGTCAACAAATGTTTTACCAAAAACAAACGCACCAGTGGCTGAATTGGCTACTGATATCTTGGATGGATATGCCGCGTTATCATATGTGTTGACTGCTACTCCACCGGCGAAATTACCAGATGAATTACCGCCATATATTATCGCCGGTGAATCACCAGATGCTTGCACTACTCCCATAACAATAGAACCGTTAGACAGACTTGTTATAGTTTCTGTCCCGCCTGCACCAGATTTATGTGTGGCATTAAGACGATTAGTATTAATAGTAGCAAATCGTCTATCCGCAGCAGCATTTGCACCTAATGTCCCTATAGAGCGAGTATTATCCGTAGTAGGATTGATATCCCCTATCATATTCAACCCATTTTGGGCAACAGGAACATTTAATGAATTAAATTCAATATGTTGGTATTGAACACCAGTCGGCATAATCCCTGCTGGTGTGACTGAACTCGCTGTTCCTGGAGCGATAGTCCAGTCAAACCCATCAGTCACCAACATAATCGATCCCCATTGTGCCGTTATGTCAAAAGCAGCATTAACTCCCTGTATTTTATCTGTCCCATTAGGAGTTATTGATATTTTACCAACCCCAGAATCTATCTTGGTAAATACAAACATCTTACCATCACCACAAGCAGACGCCGCTGGTAAATTACAAATTATAGTACTTGCTGCTGTTGTAACTAAATGATTAAATCCAGTTTGAAGTACTGAAAATGGATTCGTCCCCACTCCTACTGCCGTGGTGGACATCTTAAGGGCTTTACCCACAAACTGCCCATCATTAACAAGCATAGAATTAGAACCTACCTGTAATGAAGAAGGCGTAGCATTTACCCCAGGACCAAACTGAAAACTATTAGCGGCACTTGCAGTAATAGCAGAAGTCGCCTTACCTATTGCAAAAGAACCCTCACCAGAAGCCGTAATGTCTCCTGCGGTTGTTGCGGAGCCGAAAGCGAATGAACCAATCCCAGTCCCTGCTAATATATTTCCGCCTAGAGCACTACCACCAGCAAATGAGCCAGCACCAGAAGAGCCAATTGATGCTATTGCCCCAGTACCCACTGCTTTACCAAAAGATACCGCTCCAATTCCTGTAGCCCCTATGGTAGCATCAAAAGTATTGGCATAAACATATCCAGCAGAAAGAATACCAGTACCTATTGTATTAGTTGTTATGGTTGCTGTTTTTCCAGAGGTTGCTTTTAGTGTACCAAAAGATGCAGCACCAACGGGGGAAGATACCGTTTCTGTTCCGCCCCCAATCATCAAATTACCAATTTCAATTTTGTATTTTAAAAGATCAACAGAATCTGAAAGAGTTTTAAAATTATCATTAATGGCTTTACCGCCAGTACCACTTGGAGTGCCCGGCAACACATCAAGGAAATAATGCCCTAGAACTGTTATGTGTGATATTATAGCCATATCATCTATATATGGTTACAGGATTAAAATGACGATATATACTAGCTGGGATGATATAGGATTGGCAATAGCAGAATGCTGTAAGACTCTATTATGCGAGTGTTGCTGCGGAACGCCGCCAACTGATGCTTGTTGGACATATACAAGCGACTTTCTCTCAAGTTACACCGATATTAAAAAACTTTGGCCAATGGGGAACGCCCCCCCTCCTCCAAATGCAGACTGGTCCGTGGGTGGCGGTTATCCAGAAGCGAACTACCCAACATGGGTTAGATTGGCCGGGGTCAATGATTTCAACGGAACTAATTATAGTATCCCTTCCGTATCAGCCGGGGATTCTGTCTGGATTATAGAGGACCACTACCCAATTGACCTACCCCAGGAAAAAGATTGGGGGTTAAAATTACACCCCCATGCTGCTCCCAACGCGAATATCGTTGACTGCACAATGATATGGCACAATGTAGGACATACCGCAAGAGGAAAAATTATAGCCCCTAATGGACGATATTTCTCGCCGCAAGGGCTTCCGGTTCCAACTATGCTCGGCATGCCACAATTTACAGCAACGCTAATAGACTCTGGCGTGGTTGATCGTAATGATGTTAAAATCTGGAAACTTTGCTCGGCTCCAGCAGCAGCTTGGCCAGTAAACGATCCAGCGACATGGGGCAACGGTCCATAAATGCCAACTCAACTAAAAATAAAACTACCAGAAGGAGCATTAGCTCTCTATCCCTTAAAAGGAGAAGAAGAACTTTCTATCAATATGGATCGTTCTTTTAATCTTGTAGAGATCACATCAAATGCAGATATGGTATTAGCAGGAACTCTGGCTCCATGGGCGTTCGCAGACTGGGCATTAGATAGAGAAAAAATAATTTTTCAATTACCTGATTATTGGATCGGAGTAGAATTCAACGAAAAAATTATCCCCTACCAACATCCCAAAAACCCACCATTTTCCATTAGAACAAAAAAAAAGAACAAAGAAATTAAACTCTTGCTCATTATCAAACACGGAATATTTAGCAATAATTTAAATCAACTCACAGATTGTCCACCAGAAGATGTACAATACGGAAGATTCATCAAGCTAATTTAATTCCGTCAATAAGCTTACTTACTCTTTCCGACGAGAACCCAAGAACACTGCCCAATTTTTCTTTTTGAGCCATCATATCTTTGGGGGACCGAATACCGGCAGAATATAGCTTTTCGGCTCGGATTTTTCCTATATCCGGCACCGAGCAAAGAGGGAGTAACTCCCTACGAACGCCATACGCTATTCGAAGTTGCAATTCATTCAAAAACCCGGATTGCCCCCATTTTCCACTCATTTTATCAATTACGACCAAAACTTGAGCCAATCGGGGGAAGTCCCACTGCTGCATCCTCGCTACACTGCTAATGAAGGGGCCTATCTCTCCGTTTAAGAGACTATAATAGGCAAACCCCGATTTGATAGCCCCATCAGTGAATTCGTTCTCTCCGAGCATCTGAACGACTTTTTTCTTATAACTTAACATCTCGGCTCGTTCGTCTTTGTTGACAATACTCATTTTCAAACTATCGACGTTTCCGAGACACATAGATACGACTACATCATTACTTTGCAAATTCCCATCGAACAAATATTTGAAATTTCTACGCAGATCAGCCACATCAAAAGGACTGTAATAAAACATACTAGCAATCGTCCCAACAATAGTAGCTTTTAGTATGCCATCTTCTTCTTTGACCGCCCCGCACTTGATCAATAAATCTAATGTTGCATCCACAATCTTATCATCTAAATCTTGGGCCTGAAAGTGAGCCAGACTCTTTTCATACCAACTCTTAATCTCGCTCTTCCTCTTGATGTAACCGTGATGAATTTCACTGATCAAATGAAAAGCGAGGGTCTTATAGTGAGGATCATGTGGAGCACCAGTATAATCTAGAAGACGAGAAACAATTGGTTGATGTTCCTGTAATTTATTAATAAAATATCTGGACTTATGATCTGGCATTAGGATATAAACATCACCACGAGGATCAAAACCGGGTCTTCCTGCCCGACCAGCCATTTGCCAAATATCATAAGTATCAACTTCAGTAAGACCTCTGGTTACGCCTAGAATAATTACTCTACGTGCGGGTAAGTTTAAACCCCAGGCGAGCGTGCTAGTAGCCACCACTACTGGAAGATCACCCTCTCTAAATCTTGTTTCCAAATCCTGTCTTTTATTTTTATCTAAATCGGCATTATGAAATTCTGCCGCTATCCCCTCAACCTGAAGGGCTTTTTGCATCATATATCCAGTTCTTTTGGTATGAGCAAAAACAAGAAACTTATCCTCTTTGTTATCGAGAATGATATCCATAGCAGAGGCGACTTTTTCTTCTTCCGTCGCTTCATAAGAACCCATTGGCTCATACGTTTCAAAATGGATACCAAGAGGACATGGACGAAATTCAGACTCTAAAAGAACAGTGTCTTTTTTCGTCAGAGAATAAGAAACCCAATTAGCAATTTCTTCAGCATTCGGCATCGTGGCAGAAAGAAAAACAATACGAATATTCGGGGCAATCTGTGCGAGCTTCATCAACCCCACTTCTAAATGATCACCACGAGAAGGAACTGTGAGTACATGCGATTCGTCTACGATTGCAGTTCCAATCTTCGCCAAAAACTCGTTATGTTCTGACTCGTAATTCCGGCACCTAGAGTTGATCATTTCCGATGTCATCAAAATGATATTAGATTCTTCCAACTCTTTTTTCCGGGCAGCAGTGAGACGAAAATCTCCCGTACAAATTGAGAGCTTCATCTTAGAAAAACCGTGAGACTCATCCGTCCAATCATCTATCTTCTCTTTGGCTAGAGCTTTCATCGGAGCTAAATACAAAGCCGTGCCTCCACGCCTTTTTAATTCATCCCAGACAAACATCTCAGCACATACGGTTTTACCAGATGAAGTATTTGCCGCAATTATGACATTACAATCCTTGTCATAGTATTCAAAAACTCTACTCTGAACAGGATTA
>JAPLHH010000168.1 GCA_026389735.1 Chloroflexota bacterium
TTCTTGAGGCTTGTTGGAATAATACTCGGCATATTCTTTGGTATTACCGCCGGTGCAGAAAGCCCTCGTGCCGACTCCGGTAAAGACAACGGCAACAACATTCCGCTGCATCTGGGCTCGGTGAAATCCAGCAATTACCCCTTTCACCATTTCAGTGGTGTAGGAGTTCAACTGGTCGGGATTATTAAGGATAATCCAGGCGCTATGTAGACCTTCCACCGGCTTTCCCTTAGGGTCAATGATTGGCCTCTCCTCATATATGGTGCATGGCGCCTCAGTGCCAAAGTGTTCCATGCCCCATATATTATGGTCTTTTAGTCCGCCTTCTTTAGGTAACCAATCTAAAGCCATTCTATACCTCCTCTTTGCTTTATTCAGTTAAGTTAAAAATCAGGGGTTAACACTATTCTCTGCGTCAGCCTGCCCTTATGAGCTTCCTCAAATGCTTCCTTTATTGTGCTCATCGGTCTTGTCTCAATAAAGGGCTCTATCTGCACTTTATTTTCCAAGACCATCTTGAGAACTGCGGGATAGTATTTGGGCAGACAGCCCCAGGTGCCCTTGATATCTGCATCAAATGCCATTAACCTTGAAAGTGAATATTCATTCTTCTGCATCCCAAAGCCACATATCATCAATACTCCAATAAATGATAGCAACTCAAGGGCAATCCTTTGCCCAGCAAGCGTCCCAGTCCATTCAAAAATCTTCCAGCCATAGTTAGAGGGTATTTTCTTTTCACTACAATAGGCTCGAAGTTCATCTCTAATAGCCCTGGTGTCTTTATCCGCTGTGCTCTGAATAGTATGAGTCGCGCCAAAGTCTAGGGCTCTCTTCAGTTTTTCTGGGTTGCGGGCAATACCGATCACCTCTTTAGCACCTAATGCAGAACAAATTTGAGTAGCATATACACCAAGACCTCCAGTAGCGCCAACCACAACGGTCAAATCGCCGGGTTTAAGCTCTGCTCTCATTGCTGCTTGATAAGGTGAAGTTGCAGCATCAGCAACTACCGCGAAATGCGAGAGCGGTATGCCTTTTTTGTCCTCAATCACGCACAAATCCTGAGAAGGGACCACAATGTGGCTGGAAAACCCGCCGTAAATTCCCATGCTATTTCCGGGCATCTTCTGGGCCAGACAACGGTTGCCTCTGCCACTGGCACAAATGGGGCAGTTATTGCATGGTATTACGGCTGGTATGATTACCTCTTTACCTATCCAGCCGCTATCGCCGGCTACGACTTGGCCGCTGATTTCGTGCCCTAAGGTTAACGGTGGTTTGTTTACAGTGGGTACGCCATCGTAAAAATACCCCAGGTCAGTATGACATACCCCACAGCCAGCAATTTCAACCAGTACCTCGCCCGGCTTTAGCTCAGGCACGTCAAGGCTAACTCTAGCCAGTTTGCCTGGCTCTGTCATCTGCCAGGTTTCAATTTTATTAGGTATCTTTGCCATCTTTTCTCCTCTACAAAATCGGCACCGATAACCCCGTCCCCTCTTTATCACTCACCCCATGCCATCGACTTTTATTGCATGCTCAAAAATTGAGGCCTCCAGATTTTATCATCTCATCTGCAGGCTGTCAACAAGGTGATTTGACGGGTGCTCCCTCGTGATTTATAATATTTCTTTGTGACTTAGCGAAGGCCTTCCGGCAGCCAAGAGGTAGCCATGGCTAATGCTATATTGGCAGCGCTGTAATACAGTTTTACATTTTGTGGCCTCGCTATGCTGCCGTGAGTAACTGGATAATATTTGTAAAGTTAAACATTCTGATGTCATAAAAACGCTGACCTCTCGGAGCTTTATAATAAGCTCAAGAGAGTAAACTCATAAGTTAGTGTGGAAGAAAAGAATACCAGAAAAAGGGAGGAACAACTTTGAATAAGAGGAACGCGTGTATCATAGCTGCTGGAGTATCCGTTTTTGGTGAAAGGCAGGCACATCTGGTCGATTTATTCCAGGAAGCAGCGAAGAGATGCCTTGATGACATACCTGGGTTGAAGCCGAAAGATATTGATGGCCTACTTGTGGCTACTTCCCTTGCGGGACGGACCTCAACCCAAATAAATACTTCTCCTGTGATAGCTGAGAGGTTAGGACTACATCCGACATCTATTTGTACAAGGCTGGATACTCTATGCGCTGGTGGAAATTCAGGTATTCTTCTTGCCACAGCCCTTGTGGAAAGTGGAATGTCTGATGTAGTAATGGTTACCGGTGGTGAAAAACTTTATACGCCTCAGAGATGGGAAGTATTTTACAGCGAGCTCAATGTAGTCGACCATGATTGGGATGCAACACAGGGACTGGGACTGCCGCCGCCATTTTTTGCCTTGCATGCTAAGGAGCATATGAAACACTATGGGACCACAAAAGAGCAGCTAGCAGCCGTTGCAGTGACGAATTATGGTTTTGGTGCTGCCAACCCTAATGCCCAGTTCCAGAGAAAGCTCACAATGGAGGAGGCCATGGCAGCAATGCCAATCGCTCCTCCTCTTACGCTCTATGATTGCTGCCCAATAACCGATGGCGGTGCTGCTGCCATAATTGCATGTGAGGAAAAGGCAAGAGAGTTTAGTGATAGGCCTCTTGTGTATATCCGTGGTGGGGCTCAGGTATCACTTCACAGCGTGAGTGCTAACTGGCCGGGCGAACATCTTGCGGATTGGCCTCACCTCAGGCTAGCTGCCAAAAGAGCATACGAGAAGGCCAAAGTTGGACCCGATGATATAGATGTGGCCCAAACACATGATTGCTTCACTATCTCCGAGGTCATTGAGGTAGAAGAGTTCGGTTTCTGTAAGAAAGGAGAGGGTGGACCTTACGTAGCCTCAGGCCAGATTAATCTGGGTGGCAAGGTTCCAGTTAATACTGATGGTGGCCTTCTTTCTTGCGGTCATCCATTCGGGGCAACGGGAATTCGCCAGGGTGCTGAAATACTAAAGCAACTCCAGGGGAGAGCTACATTTCAAGTTCAAGGTGCGGAGATTGGCCTGGCTCACAATTTGAGCGCTCTATGTGCTGAGCATACGGTAGTGATTTATGGAAGAGAACCAGTAAACTAAGGAGGGATTAGAATGGGATTTGCAGGGATACCGTTTTTGGAGAACAAGTACCCGGTTACAATGGACCTCTGGCCGATGGAAGCCAGGGAGTTTAATAGGATATACGAGTTCTACGATAATCTTAAGGCGGGTAGATTTACTACAACGAAATGCAAAAAGTGTGGCCATGTTGCCTATCCACCTCGTGTACTATGTCCTGAATGTTACTCTGAAGAGCTTGAGTATATTGACCTTCCTAAAAAGGGTAAGGTAATAGTTTTTACCGAGCAATTAAGGGGTGTTCCTCTTGGCTTTGAAGCTCCGCTAATTCATGCCTGGATTGACCTGGGCGTAAACAGTCCAGTGAAGAGGATGCTAAGCCGTATAATAAATTGCCCTGCAGGGCGGCTGAAAGAAGGTGATGAGGTTCAGTTTGTAGTATTTGATGTTCCAGCCCACCCGATAGAAATCAAGAAAGAAACAATAATGGCAGAGAGAGTATTTTTTGCCTTTGAGCCTGTTGCGAAACAGGCTAATGATTAAGGCATTTGCTCTTGAGTTGCTTCCATCGGGTAGGTGATATTGATGGTATGGAGGGCAAGCTAGTTCTCATCCCTTGACAGTGAATGAGCAAGAGGGCATACTATAAATTTGTCAGAAAACATGACTAAAACCATATACCTGAACACCATGATTTTGGAAGATAGCTAGAAGGAGGGCTGATTCGAAATGTTGATGGAGGGAAAGTTTACTTTGAAGGCACCTATTCAAGAGGTATGGGATTTTCTGCTTAAGCCGGAGACACTAGCCTCTTGTATTCCCGGTGCTGAGAAAATGGAAGCCATCGATGACAAGACCTATGAAAGTGTGGTCAAACAGAAGGTCGGGCCAATATCAGTGAAGTTTAAGTTCACTACGACGATAACTGAGGTAGACCCACCGAGACATCTGAAGGCAGTCGGTAGGGGTGCGGAAATAGCTAAGGCGGGTACCTTCAGTCAGGAGACTACTGTCGACCTAACCGAAATCTCAAAGGACGAGGTAGAGGTGTCATATAGCTCCAATGTAAGTTTGGTTGGTCGGCTAGCTACTTTTGGGGAAAGGATAATGCGCGCCAAAGCCAAGTCGGTGGGAGAAGAGTTCACCAAGAATTTGCAGGAGAGATTGAAGAGTCGGACACCCAGTTAGGGAGAAATATACAAAAAATGGAACCTCATAATGATTAGACCAGCAAAAACAAGGAGGTCAGGCAAGAATGATAAGAGACTTTGAATACTTCGCTCCCAAGACACTTAAAGAAGCCCTTACCTTGTGGGACAAGTACGGGGATGAGGGCAAAATAATTGCTGGGGGGCAGTCCCTGCTGATCCTAATGAGACAGGGGTTAGTCGCTCCTGAGTATCTAATCGATATTAAGGGCGTATCTGAACTGAACTACATTAAGTCTGGGGCCAAGGGAGGATTGAGAATTGGTGCCCTAACTCCTCATCGAGCTATAGAAAAATCACCATTGATGCGAAACGGTTTTGCTGTACTCGCCGAGATGGAAAACCGGCTGGCCTCAATTCAGACCCGGAACTGGGGCACTATAGGGGGAAATATCTGCCATGCCGACCCCGCCGGAGACCCGGCACCGGTACTAATAGCGCTGAACGCTACCTTGACTACAGCCAGCCTCAAGGGTGAAAGAAACATGGCGGTTGAAGATTTTTGTCTGGATTACTTTGAAACAGCGCTGGAACATGGCGAACTACTTACCGAGATTCAGATACCGGCTGCCCCTCCCCACACCAGTACTGCCTACACCAAATTCAATGTGATCGAAAGCGATATGGCTACCGTGGGAGTTGCTGTATCAATTACTCTGGGCTCCAGCGATGGCATTTGCCAGGACATCCGAATAGCACTGGGGGCTGTGGCACCAACTCCGATGAGGGCAAAACAGGCAGAAGCAGCGCTGAGAGGGAAGAAGATTACCGATAATCTACTCAAGGAAGCCGGGGAGATAGCTTCCACTGAGGTTGAACCGATATCTGACATGCTTGCCTCAGAGGAGTACCGGCGAGAGCTGGTTAGGGTTCTGGTTAGGCGAGTCGGCAAGGAAGCCTTGGCCAGGGCGAAGCAGGCTTAACATGGAGGTTTAATGACATGAAAAAAGAGCTAAGACTCACAGTGAATGGTCAGCCTTATGAGCTTTATGTAAAACCCAAGACCTTGCTGGTAGAAGCGCTAAGAGACCACTTAGGGCTGACCGGAACCAAGCGGGGGTGTAACGAGAGTGCTTGTGGTGCTTGTACCGTAATTCTCAATGGCATGGCGGTAAAGTCCTGCTCCATACTAGCACTTCAGGCAGGCGGGGGAGAGGTGCTGACTGTTGAAGGGCTGGCTCGGGGGACTGAGCTGCATCCGTTGCAGAAAGCCTTCCTTGACCACGGTGCTTTTCAGTGTGGCTTCTGTACTGCGGGGATGCTTATGTCGGCTAAAGCCCTGCTGGGCGAGAATCCTAAACCTGCCAAGGAGCAGATAAAGGAGGGCATTGACGGCAACATCTGCCGCTGCACCGGCTATAACAGTATTATCCGAGCCGTAACCGCTGTGGCTAAGGGTGAATATAAGGAGGAGAAATGAGCAAGTACTCAGTAATCGGTACGCGGGTAAATAGGGTTGATGGACCGGAAAAGGTAACCGGTAGTGCTAAATACACCTTTGATATGGTCTTGACCAATATGCTTTACGGGAAAATCCTCAGAAGCCCTTATCCCCATGCCAAGATTCTTAACATTGACACCAGCCAGGCGGAGAAATTAATTGGAGTAAAGGCGGTGGTAACTGGTAAGGACACGCTGGGCAAGAAACAGGGCATCTGGCGGCGCTTCCCCGAACTCTGTGATGAGGAAATCCTCTGCCGTGAGAAGGTTCGCTATATCGGCGACCCGGTAGCAGCAGTAGCCGCCATTGATGAAGATACTGCCGAAGAGGCGCTGGACTTGATTGAAGTTGAATATGAGCCGCTGCCAGCGGTATTTGACCCGCTAGAAGCGATTAAGGAAGATGCACCTCAGATTCACGCTGGTGTTGAGCTTAATATAAATGTGACTCGCCATATTGAATGGGGCGATGTTGATGAGGCGTTCAAGAAGTGTGACCATATTCGTGAAGACCAGTTCAAATGCTCATCGCAGGCGCACATGTGCATGGAGACCCACGATGCCGTAGCCAGCTTCGACTATAGCGGCAAGCTTACGGTGTGGACTTCAACCCAATCTTCATACTACATTCAGGCGTTACTGGCAGGCATGCTTGGTCTGAGGGAGGGTGATGTGAGGGTAATAAAACCGCATACCGGTGGTGGCTTCGGTAGCAAGTTTGAGCTAGATTCCGCCCAATTCTGTGCCTCTGTGCTGTCCATGAAGTTATGTAAGCCGGTAAAGATAGTTCTTACCCGAGAAGAGGAGTTCACTGCTACCAAGCGGCGCACGCCCATGTACTATTATTTGAAGCTTGGCGCCAAGAAAGATGGCACCCTGCTGGCCAAAGAAGCCCGGGTGATTACCGAGGGTGGTGCTTATACTGGTATGGGAGCTACCGCCCTCTACCTCACCGGCTTCTTCTCATCATTCCCCTATAAGTATCCCAATTACCGCTATGACGGCTATCGGGTCTACACTAATACTGCGCCGACATCAGCAATGCGCGGTTTTGGTGCTCCCCAGTCGGTATTCGCTGGTGAGTCTCAATTGGACATGCTGGCTGAAGACCTAGGCATAGACCCGATTGAAATCAGACGTAAGAACGGGATGACCCCCAACTACGAGGTTCCGGGGCAGGCTTATATCCAGAGTTGTGGGCTGCACCAGTGTCTGGACGAGATTGAGAAACACATTAAAAAACGAGGCAAGCTTCCTCCCAACCGAGGCATAGGTATCGCTGCCTATGGCTTTATGTCTGGCGGTATCTTTAACTGGTTTGATACCCCGTATGCTTTCTCGGCAGCAATAGTCAGGATAAATATTGATGGCAAAGTAGACCTATTCACCGGAGCCTGTGAGATTGGTCAGGGCTCGGATACTACGTTAAGCATGATTTGTGCCGAGGAGCTGGGGATACGCCTTGAAGATATCAGGATACATGCCGGTGATACCGGTATCTGTCCTCCTGACCTCGGTGCCTGGGGCAGCCGTGAGACCCTGATGAATGGCAATGCCGTCAAAATGGCAGCGGCTGATGCCAAGCGTCAACTCATGGAGTTCGCTGCTGCCAAGTTAGGGGCTAATATTGTCTATGATATGGATATCAAAGACCGATGGATTCACCTCGTCGACCGTCCGGAAAGAGGCATCTCTTACTTTGATGCCGTTAAAGAGGCGATAAGGGGCAAAGATGGCGAGGTTATCATTGGTCGGGGACATTATACTCCCCACCGCAAGGGGATGATATCGCCGGCTTACAGTTTTGGTCTCCAGGCGGCTGAGGTAGAAGTAGACCCTGAAACGGGCAGATATAAACTGATAAATGTGACCACCGCCCATGAAAGCGGCACAGTAATCAACCCCGTAGGCATTGAAGGGCAGCTAGAGGGGGCAATAATGATGGCCGGAGGCTATGGCTTCTGTGAAGACCAGCCAATGGACGAGGGCAAGATACTTAATCCATCGATTGCCGATTATAAGCTTATCCGCTCCCTGGATATGCCGGAGACTGATATCTTAGAGATTGACACCTATGAACCCGAGGGACCATTTGGCGCCAAGGAGGCTGGTGAAGGACTGACTAATCCCACTGCCGGCGCCATAGGCAATGCGGTATATAA
>JAPLHH010000241.1 GCA_026389735.1 Chloroflexota bacterium
CTCATCCGGAACGGAAGTGCTTCCATTGCTGGATTATCAATGTCACGCCACCGGGTCCAAATCAATGTGTTCATGGTTGTATCTACTGCTATGCCAGAGAAGCTATTTACTCCAACTACTCCGAGGATACCCTAATTTATAACAACTTGCCTGAGCTAGTGGAGAGGGACCTCAAAAAGCTGACTTTATGCCCGCCGATTTCCTTGTCCAATATCTCCGACCCCTGTCAGGATATACCTGAATTGAAGAGAGAGGTCAAGAGACTGATAGGGCTTCTTATGGACTATGGCGTCTCCTTTTTCATCACCACCAAAGGCGACCCGTCCTTTCTTCTGGAATTGCCTGAGTTTATCGAGTACAAGCCTAAATTTATAGCTATAACCATCGAAGGGACTCCTGAGGTGCTCGGGCTTTTGTCACCAGGGGCGCCTTCGTTCGATGCCAGGGTAGCTGCTGTCGGCAAGCTATCTAACATGGGCATAGACATTGTCATTCGCCTCGACCCCGTTTTGGTCCATTTATTCCAGGCTCTTTACGGCGATTCCTGGTTTAAAAAAATAGGTGGGTTGCTGGATATCTTCGCCGCGGTGGGAGCCAAACATATCACCGCCAGCACCGGCAGGCTATCCAGGAAACGCTCTCCATCAGTCGGTCACGAAGGCACAAGTATATGGCAGCGGATATACAAAGTTATCTACAGCCAGTCGCCGCTAGCAGCTAAGAAATTCGAGCAGGAATATATCTACGAGGTACACTGGTCAGGCGGAGGCTATCGCCTGCGCCGGGACTTGAGGCTCGGCTTCCACCGCAAAGTAAAGGAATTGGTTGAAGCCAGGGGAATGACCTATGCCACCTGTCAGGAGCTTTCCGCTGAGGAAAGCGATTCCCGGGGCATCCCGCACTGTG
Organism: Chloroflexota bacterium; assembly: GCA_026389735.1. The sequence goes on from JAPLHH010000241.1 coordinate 907, forward strand.
AGGGATTACCACTGCCCTTTGCCCGAAAACAAGCAGACGGTAGATTCAAACCTGTTCCGGGTTGCACCGCTAACTGCCATGTCTCGTGCCGGGGGTTATCCAACCCGCCCTGCGGACAAGCTGAACTGATAAGCTGCGAACCGCTGCATCTCAAGAAACTACGCTTGGAATCTAACCGACTCTCTGTGGCAGATCGACGATAGATAGCTTATAGTTTGAATCGTCTATTACTCTTGGGAGGTATGTAGAAGTCGAAGAGCAAATCTATAGTCCTTTTGGTGAGGTCCAGGGCATGCTCTTCCAGCCATCCTTTTTTGGTATGAATTCGCGGGACGACAATCTCCAGCTCTTTTTTATTTAGTTCAGCTTGTTCGACAAGCTCTAGCGTCTGCTCCAGGTCGTGAATCCGTTGAGAAAGGATGTCTTGTTCCTCTTCTATTGCTGCAACCTGGGCATTACTGGCTCTTTTATATCCTGAAATCTGTCTTGCTACTCCGAGAAGGGTTTTCTTACGCCTCTCCAGGCTAGCTATCTGTTCTTTAATAATCGATTGCTTCTCTTTATTCCCTTTCAGTTGCCTTGTCAGATTTCTGAGCTCCCACTGTTGTAAATCTATGTCACTAAGCTGGGTAGAGA
>JAPLHH010000290.1 GCA_026389735.1 Chloroflexota bacterium
CAATAAAAGTTTAACCATGTTGTGCTCTTCCGAGGTGTGTACGCATGTAGTGCCGCACAAAGTGACGGATTGTGGCCCCTAGCAACCTCGCCGCAAAAAAGAAAGGACAAAGAAAGCTATGTAGGCTTTTTCTAGTTTCTCCAGCTCGGAAGCTTTACCGCTTTGTGTATTGAGGTGCTTTGCGGGCGCGCTTGAGTCCGTATTTCTTGCGCTCTTTAATGCGGGAATCACGAGTTAGCAGCCCTTCCTGACGCAGGAGAGGTCTGAGCTGTTCGTTAGCTTCAACCAGGGCTCGAGCAATGCCATGGCGAATAGCCCCAGCCTGCCCAGTTTTGCCACCACCAGTCACCTTGATCTCAACATTGAACTTCCCCACGGTATCAGTGGCCACGAACGGGTGTTCAATAAGTCGGCGATGCTCAAGGCGAGGGAAAAGCTCCTGGTAGGGCTTACCGTTGACAGTAATCTCCCCCCTGCCTCCTGAGAACAACTTCACCTGAGCTATAGCGCATTTTCGCTTGCCTGTGCCACGGTCATAAGTCTGAGTAGTCACGAGATTTCACTCCCTTTTGCAGTTGTTTTCATACCAGCGACCTGTGCCTGGTGGGGATGGCTATCGCCGGCATAAACCTTTAGCTTTTTAAACATAGCTCTACCCAACCGATTATGAGATAACATGCCCTTGACTGCGTGCTCAATCACTCTGGTAGGGTGAGCAGCCAGCATCTTTTCAAAAGTCTCAGCTTTCATGCCGCCAGGGTAGCCTGAATGATGATAGTAGGTTTTCTGCTTGGCTTTCTTCCCGGTAACTCTAACCTTGGCGGCGTTAAGCACAATGACATAGTCGCCGGTATCTAGATACGGAACGTATGTCGGCTTGTGCTTACCCATCAGCAACTTCGCTATCTGTGTGGCGAGCTTGCCTAAAGTCTTGCCCGACGCATCAATAACATGCCACTGGCGTTCGACATCTTTAGCTTTAGTTGAATAGGTCTTCATGTTGCCAGCTCCAGATTGCCGGGATAATTAACTTTAGTAAGACAAAGACCACAAGCCGGAGCGGTTGGCCCGGCCAGGCCCAGCCTCTTTGCCTCCATAATCTGATGAAATTCCTCAAGTCCTACTTTACCCAGTCCTACCCTTATTATCAAGCCCACTGTATTACGAACCTGGTGAGGCAGAAAAGAATTGGCAGTCATGTGATAAGCGACGAGGTCACCCTTTTTTGCCACCCTGGCTTCATAAACAGTACGCACCGTGCTTCTTAGCTTGCCTAAAGCGGTGGCAAAGGAGACGAAGTCGTGTTCACCTTCAAGAAATTTACACGCCTTATTCATAGCTTTAATATTCAACTTCTTGGGCACAAAATAAGCAAAACCCTCGAACAGAGGCGACCGAGTTGAACTGTTCAAAATGTAATAATCATATTCTCGGCTCACAGCATCGCGCCTAACATTAAAATCCATATTCACCTTACAAGCGCCCTTAACCGCAATGTCCCTCGGCAGATAGTAATTTAAAGCTCTAACAAACGTCTGCGGAGGCAAGGCAGATTTAGTCCGGAAGCTAACTACCTGGCCCCTGGCATGTACGCCAGTGTCAGTCCGGCTGGCGGCAATTACACGGCTGCTCTCTCCGGTAAGCCTCCGTATGGCCCGTTCCAGTTCAGCCTGATTTGTAGGCAGGTTAGCCTGCCACTGGAAGCCATAATAATTTCTGCCGTCATACTCCACAACCATAACGATCTTGTTAAAACTGTTAAAGAGCTTCACCAATACAGCGTCTTGTTACACCATCTCAATCTGGGCTAGCTGCGCTCCATCACCGACCCGCCGTCCCAATTTAACTAGTCGTGTATAACCCCCGGGACGTTCCGCATACCTGGGCGCGAGCTCAGTAAATATCTTGTCAACGAGCTTCTTATCAGTAACGAAAGCCAAAGCCCGACGCCGAGAAGCCAGGCTGCCTTCCTTCCCCAGAGTAATCATCTTCTCGGCCATGCCCCTAATCTCCTTTGCCTTAGCCTCGGTGGTGACAATTTTCCCATACTTAACCAAATCAGACACCAAGTTGCGGTACAAAGCCCAACGGTGCGCTGTAGGCCTGCTCAGTTTTCGTCCGGCTATACGATGTCTCAATCCGTAATCTTCCCTTCAATGTCTTCAGCGCTTTCGTCTTTTTCAGAAGCCGAAGCTTTTGATGCCCTGTTCTTTTCCTTTTTCTCCTTAGCCTGGGGAATGAAAGGCAGGTCAAGCCGTTTAAGAGCTGCCTCGACTTCTTCCCTAGATTTGGCTCCGAAGCCGGCTAAGCCACATAGACCGTCTAGACCTCTTTCCAGAATCTGACCCAAAGTGGTAACACCACCTCTTCTTAAGCTGTTATAGGTATGTGTGGATAAATTCAACTGGTCTAGAGGCATCAGGTATTGCTCTGGTGGAATCAGCCGCTGCCATGCCACTTCGGCTCCCTCCTGTGTAATGGCTCTGGCCAGTTCACGGAAGCAACCAAACTGCTCTATCAGGATAGATGCGCTCTGACTAACTGCCTCTATCGGAGATACGGAGCCATCAGTCCAAACTTCCAGGATAAGTTTCTCCTGGTTACTCACCTCTCTAAGGCTGCTAGGCTCAACCAAGAAATTGACCTTACGAACCGGGGTGAAAATAGCATCTATGGGAATCGTCCCAATGGGCAGGCTATCGCTGGAACTGGCTGGCACATAGCCTCTACCTATCTCGACGTTAAACTCGATACTGAGCTTAGCCTTTGGAGAGTCCAGAGTAGCCAGATAAAGCTCGGGGTTAACGATTTCGAAATCTGCCGATGGCTTAATGTCACCAGCACAGACTTGCACTTCTCCCCCGACCTCCAGTCTCATCTTCCCAGAACGCTGGGCAAGATGACGAAGGCGTATTCCCTTGACGTTAAGCAGGAAATCTATTGTATCCTCCTTAACGTGAGGGATTGTTGAGAATTCATGCTGGACACCCTCAATCATGACCCAGGTTATTGCAGCACCGGGTAAAGAGCTGAGAAGCACCCGGCGCAGGCTGTTACCTAATGTAACTCCAAAACCCTTCTCCACAGGTTCGGCACTAAAACGACCATAGATTTCAGTGCCTTCGACACATTCTACCTTTGGTAGTGCTAATCCAGCCAAGAAGCCTCCTTAACGGGAATAGTATTCAACGATAGCTTTTTCATCAAACTTAACTTCAATATCCTCAGCAGTTGGCAGGTTAACGATTCGACCGGCCAGTTTTTCTTTATCCAGAGCCAGCCAGCCGGGAACAGTCCTGCCCTCAATTTCTTGAACGAGCGCTTTGTAATATTCAGTTTTGGTACTACTTTCTCGCCAGGCAATAGCATCACCGGACTTCACCAGACAGGAGGGGATATCCGTCTTGCGGCCGTTTAAGAGAAAGTGACCATGGCGTACCAGTTGTCTGGCTTGAGAGCGGGAGCTGGCAAAGCCTAAACGGTAAGCCACATTGTCTAACCGTCTCTCTAGCAAAATTAAGAGGTTCTCGCCAGTTATGCCGGGAAGCCTTTTCGCCTCAGCAAAGAATTTGCGGAATTGTCGTTCCAAAAGTCCGTAACTGTAGCGAGCCTTCTGCTTCTCCTGCAACTGAAGCCCACGGTCAGACTTCTTTACGCGCCGCTTTCTGATACCAGTATACCCAGGAGGAACATCCCTGCGCTCCACAGCACACTTGGAGGTAAAGCACCTATCCCCCTTAAGCATTAATTTGTCGCCAACACGACGACATAAACGACAATTAGCCTGTGTATACCGTCCCATTTCTACACTCGCCTTCTCTTACGAGGCCGGCAACCATTGTGCGGAACAGGAGTTACGTCCTTAATCCCGGTAACCAAAATCCCTGAAGCCTGGATGGCTCGAATCGCTGCCTCGCGACCGCTACCAGGACCTCGGATATATACCTCGACCTGACGCAAACCATGTTCCTTAGCTTTTTGAGCAGCGCCCTGCGCCGCCAATTGAGCTGCATAGGGCGTACCTTTTCGAGACCCTTTGAACCCAGCTGTGCCGGGACTTCCCCAGGCGATAACATTGCCTTTCTGGTCAGTAAGAGTAATGATTGTATTATTAAAGGTAGATTGGATGTAAGCTTTACCTTCAGCAATATGCTTGCGCTCTCGCCTTCTTACCCCGGTTTTCTTTTTCTTAGGCATATCCTTCCATCACTCCTTTACTTCTTAGTCGTTCCACGCCTCTGCCCACGGCCAGCCACTGTCTTGCGAAGACCACGCTTGGTCCGAGCATTAGTTCGTGTCCGCTGCCCTCGAACCGGCAATCCGCGACGATGTCTGAGACCTCGATAACTGCCGATTTCAATAAGCCGCTTAATATTAAGATTAACTTCCTTCCGAAGTCCGCCTTCTACCTTATATTCTTTATCGATAACCTCGCGAATACGGCTGACCTCCTGCTCACTAAGGTCCTTTACCTTAGTATCAGGGTTTACACCACTGGAAGACAAAATCCGACGGCTTGAAGCAGGGCCGATGCCATAGATATACTGTAAAGAAATCTCGACCCTTTTATCTTTTGGAATATCCACACCAGCGATACGTGCCATATTTCATCACTCCTACGCTATCCTTGACGCTGCTTATGCTTGGGGTTCTGACAAATAACCCGAACCACTCCACGGCGCCTGATAATCTTGCATTTATCGCACCGACGCTTAACAGAAGACCGCACTTTCATAATTAACTACCTCAAATCGCAAAAAACCTTATAATAATAAACCTTGTCGGCATTTATGTCAAAACGTAAATTGCCCATGACTACTTAAACCGATAAGTGATTCTCCCCCGCTTCAAATCGTAAGGCGAAAGCTCCACTATCACTTTGTCTGCTTGCAAAATCCTAATATAATGCTTCCTCATTTTACCCGAAATATGAGCTAAAACCTCATGCCCGTTAGCCAATTCTACGCGAAATGTAGCATTAGGTAAAGATTCAATCACTGTGCCTTCAACCTCTATTGCTTCTTTCTTAGGCATACTACACTTCTATTATAGTAGAGTCAGTACCTCCGCTTCACCCTCGCTAATAGCGATAGTATGCTCAAAATGAGCTGAAAGGCTGCCATCTGCAGTGAGCACTGTCCATCTGTTCTCAGTAACCCGTGTCCGCCAGTCTCCAGCAGTCACCATCGGCTCCACCGCCAAAGTCATGCCTTTTCGCAAAAGAGGGCCTTCGCCAGGCGAGCCAAAGTTTGGCACTGAAGGGTCTTCATGCAAGTCTCTACCTACTCCATGCCCGGAATACTCTCGAACCACAGAAAATCCTCTTGTTTCAACGTAGTTCTGAATAGACGATGAGATTTCCCCCAGGTGGACACCATTACGTGCTGCCCTTATCCCAACCATCAAGGCAGCTTCGGTGACCGCTAAGAGTTCCTGAGCTTTAGGGCTAATTTCACCTATCCCAACTGTTATCGCCCCGTCACCATGGAAGCCATCGACGATCGCCCCAAAGTCCAAAGAGACTAAATCACCATCGTTCAATCGTCGCTCCCCGGGAATGCCATGGACAACCTCATCGTTAACCGAAACGCATAAATTTGCTGGGAAGCCTCGATAACCTTTGAACGAAGCCTTAGCTCCGTATTTCTTCAGTTCACTTGCAGCCACCGAGTCCAGCTGACTGGTCTTAATCCCTGGCTTTATTTCTTCCTTCAATCTTTGTAAAACAGCCGCTACGATTTTTCCAGCTTGGCGCATAATAGCCACT
>JAPLHH010000268.1 GCA_026389735.1 Chloroflexota bacterium
GTAGTAGGCCTAATTGGTATGGTGTCCTTGGAATTTCCTGAGAGTCAATGTTCTATGCATTATCAGTTTCTTAAAATAACTTGGCTATGTGCACGAGTCGAGACCGCTGGTCACTACGTGGAATAAGTAAATCAACTTGCAGTTTATCTCAATATCTTCCCAAACCCGGCTGGGGGATGTGGTTAGCGCGGAAGGTTTCGCTAGCCTGTTATCAAAAATCGCCTGTGGGAATACCTCTCGGAGTCCTAGAACAACGGTGCCAAAGTTTGTGGAAGAGGACGCAGCTATCTTTGCTCCTAAGAATGAATAATTCATGTGGTGTTGAAGGATGTCTACACTAGGATCTGGTGATTTTCGTTCATAGAGCCTGGCGAAACACTCAGCCTGAATGGAGTGAGTTGTGGTTTTCTCATCAACCCTTCGCCAGATTGGGATGCCGCCCATGAGCAATGTCCTGGGCAAACTAAACTTAGTCTTCTGCTTTGTAGTCTCTGCCTCCACGGAAGTTTCTATCCTCCCCACAAGAACCAGAAAGATATTGTTTTCTACTATCCTTTTCTCACGACCAGCGCTGTCTCGGAATAGAACTTCTTTCTCTCTGAATTCTAGAGTTTGCGCCTTAAAGGTTTGTGGAAACTGACGAAGTTCAGAATCTCTACACGCAATTGCAACAAGACCCAGGTTTCGCAGATTTTGAATTATGGATTCTGCTATTTGTATGCTGTCGTAGTGAGTAATGACTTTAGGCACCTCACCGGCCAAAAGAAGACGTGTATGGAAAGGGCTCTTGTTGATAACGGTTGCCACACTTCTTACGAGGTTTGCATCGAGGTTGGCCGGAGGAGCTACTACAATATGTATTACCTCATAGTCAGTCATAAGCATTTCCAATATAGGTTGGTAGCTTCTCGCGATAACGTACACCCTTATTATATTTAGATTAGAATTCTCTGTGCAGGTAATTACTACGGCCGGCGATCGGTCTCTATCTTCGTTTCGTTCCCCACATCACTATGGCCGCGCCTCGAAGCAGGTGCTTGATTTCCACGACAGAGAAGCTGTTTTCACGCCATATTGCGGCGAGGCGATCAACAGGATACCGGTGACAAAAGTCCGAGATACTCGGACCCAGGAAACGGCCCATACGATGCCAACCTCGTGAACCGGGGATGGTCACTATGGGCATGACGACCCTATTGTAGATAAGCCATAGAGCTCTTACCCAGAGGGTTTCTGGAATGCCGAACTCAAGCGAGAGCAATTCCCCGCCTGGTTTCAGTACCCGAGACAGCTCCCGTATTGTTGCATCAGGGTCCTGGACATAACGCAACAGGTAGGTGAAGACAACCGTATCGAAAGTCTCATCAGGAAAGGGTAAATGCTCAGCGCGACCCTGGATAAGTTGGACCCTGCCGTCCAGGCTTCTCTTCTCGATGGCGCTAAGGCCAGCTTGCAGCATTGAGTGGCTAACATCGAGCCCCACGATTCGGCCATCATGGTGGTCGGCAATCTCTAGGGCAACACCGGCTGTACCGGTACATACGTCAAGCACAAGGTTTCCCGGGCGAAGAGCTATTTGCGAAACTAAGAACCTACGCCAAGGAAGGTACTGAAAGAAAGTCAGCACTTGTGCCCAGGTGTCGTACGAAGGGGCAACCCCATCGAACAGGTCTTGGGCAAGGGTTCTCCTTACTGGGACCGCAGGTTGGGATTCAGCCAGCGAAGCCGAGCGGTCCTCTCTTTTCTCTGTCTTCATTATTTATCCTCCAGCGAGCTGTCTTTTCTGTAGACTATATCATGAAATTAGCAGCATCGAGATGCTATAGGCTTGGGTCACTCTTGATTATGGATAACCTACGTAATCTAGGCAAACAAATCATGTGATTTTGGTTCGACCATACACTAAAGCTGAACAATAGCATAAAGTCCTGTCTGTCGTCCAGTACCGACCACTTTTCCCGACTTGAACTCTATTACATACCCAATTCTTGGGTAGTTCTAGACTATCTGGTTCGTTATGTTGTTATTAATTAGGCGACGTAGTGTGCTGCAGTAAGCGATAAAGCACGTCATAATAGGCGAGAATAGATATTTCAGCTTTGCCGATGCCGGGCTCATTGAAGAATATAACTCGGACTTCTTAAGCCTCAAAGAGGGGAAAAGAACTTAAGCCAGAGCGAAATCGAATTTATCCCTTAGCGCTTAAAAGCGACTGGAAAGCTGCACAATGCGTCAAATTGTTCAGCTGCCCATGAGCACAAACTCGCCTCACGTAGTATAATTTGAGATAGCCGATTAGATTTGCCTGAAACAAACGCTGAGCAGCAAAGTGAAGATGAGAAACTCACACGGTTTATGGGATGCTTTGTGGCCGTTAGAATTGGTAAGTAGTCCGAAGATAGCGGAGATGTTGAAGCCTTTTAAACAGCCGATTACTGACTGCTACGAATGTGGAGTGGAAGTGCCAACATTGCCCTGCAAGCGCAAAGCAACTAAGGATATCAGTGTCGCCGCCTTATTCTTAAAGCGCACCCTAAATGACCTACGGGCTGTCTGGAATCTACTTCTACTGGGGTATACGTCTCAAGCTGGTTCGGTGGCTGCTGCTGCGTTCGAAAACGCTCTTGCCATTAGTTGCATAGCAGGCAACATCAACAGGGCAGAACAGTTCCTCAAATCAGATAGTGGATTGCCGTGGTCTGTTGCAGACCTATGCAGGATGCAAGCATCACAAGCGAAGGGAGGTGAGAACTATTGGGAGGTATTATACTCGCAATATAAATGGTTGTGTAATGTGAAGCACCCTACTATTCCATCAGTGCTACATGACGCATTCTCCGTATCTCTTACTGGGTCTGAATACATTATTATGGGTGCACCAGATACTAGGACAGAGGACCTGCCCAGCAAAGCCTTTATATTGTCTGTAACTATACTTAGAGTTACAGAAGCTATAGAGAGTTTTGCCCTCGCACGACGCCTTGATTTTGAAAAACAGAATGTGGTCTCGTGGCAAAACCGGCTAGACTCGATAGCGACAAACCTCGACACGGCCGTGGACCCTTTAATGAAGATGCCTCTACCATTCACTTATGATGGGCGTATTTTCTAGGAAGACACGCAAGGTCAGGACCAAACAATAAGCCAAATTGTTCGGTTAACTTCCTTGAACCTGCAGGGTGGTCAGGCAATTGCTAAGCCAATTCAGGAATGCCTTTGAATCTTAGCCCTTCGCCCTTCGACGTCTTGTTATGTGGCTGGCCAGAATTCACCACCACATTCACATTTATACGTCTTTTTCATTCCTTCGCTCGAGATCTCAAAACTGTGCAACACTCCAACCCACTTCCCGCACCGATTACATATCCATGGTCCTGAATGCTTATCCCGATTTCTTTTTCCTGTGAGGGATTCTTTTTCGGCAAGGCTTAATAGGCGGTTCGTAGGACCTTCTCTAATCCAAGCTCTACCATCATATTCGTGGTAAGGAGTGTCCCTATGCCTTTCCGCGCTAAGCACAAGAACTCTTTGACTGGTGAGTTCTTCGACCTGCATTCGTACAACTAGCGGTGGCTCGAATTTGTTTCTAATGACTTGCGATAGCGAACGTTGGGCTGTATCGAGGTTGCCTTGTTCAATTCCACAGATAGTCCCGTCTGCCTCAATTCCAAAAATCACTGTTCCCTGAGCTAGATCAGAATTTACCATTGCGCACAACGCTTCCAGCCCCTTACGCTGAAGGCTAAGTGATTTCTTGAACTCCAACACCTGGCCTTCGCCTTTCCGGACAAGTTGTTCAAGAGATGATCGTTCTGGCATATCTATCGGCCCTTTCACATCCCCAGTTATGGATTACTACCTCGGAGGTAATTATACCACTAAGGCTGTGGCAATCTAATG
>JAPLHH010000140.1 GCA_026389735.1 Chloroflexota bacterium
ATTACCTGCAAAATGCTCCCTGACGTCCTCTAAAATTCCAGGAGCACTGTTTCCTTTTTGCAGTTCCTTATTGAGCTCGGTTCTACCTTTAAGTGCCAAGTGAATGATAGAGCCACGCTTGTTCAATTCGTCCGAAATCGCTTGGCATTTCTCTATGATGGAAGAAATAACATCGTCAATCGATTGGCAACTGGAAATATCAACAAAACCCGATTTATAGCGGACGATATCCGTAGGTATGAATTCAATGATGGGGTCATTTCTGGGTTCAAGGGTAATCAAGCAGCATCCCTTAGGACCAACTTCACGCGGGTTTCTACTTTGTGAACATCCAGGATAAACAATTGCTGGATTTGCTGGCTTCAGGATTTCGTAGGTATGTACATGTCCCAATGCCCAGTATTCCATACCAGTCGAACTCAGTTCTTCGACCGTACAGGGTGAATAAGGGTCGTGTGCCGTATTACCACCGACATTGGCATGAAGTAGCCCGATACAAGGAATATCCTTGTCAGCCTTAGGGAACTTTAATGCCAGATTCTCTTTGACATCACCCTTAGCGAAGCTAATGCCGTAGACTTTGGCGACAACTTCCCCATGTCGTAAGAGGGGAATACATTCTACATTCTCACCGAGAAAGCGATGCACTCCGGCAGGCCATTCCAGCTTTGCCGACCAGCCACTTAGAGGATCGTGATTACCATACACAACGAATGCCTGAATGCCGTATTCGGACAGCCGTACTAAGCTGTCCCTAAATCTCAGTTGTGCTCGAAGACTCTTATCTTCGCTATCGTATATGTCTCCGGCTATTACTATGCAATCGACTCTTTCTTTTATCGCGAGGTCGACAATGTTATTGAATGATTGATAGGTCGATTGATACAGTAGTTCTTTTAACTCCGGACGTATTTCTGAGATGCCCTTAAACGGAGTGTCGATGTGTAGGTCAGCGCAATGAATAAATCTAACCGGTTTCATGAATTTTGCTTTTCAATTTATTGCAAGTTTATACAGCTATGGTAGGCAACTGAACTTCTCTTGTCAATAGTTCCGAATTACTTAATTTATTGCTAGTTTGTTGATTCCTGTTTTTGGTTAATGGAGTGGCTGTCAAGCAATCAAAATTTACCGGTGAGCTGAAGGATGGAGTCAGATGAAGGTCGAAGAAATATGGGCTACCTGAGGCTGGTTATTCCTCCAAATAGACATCGCTTAATGTAGGGATACCCTGAACGTCCAGTTTATAGCCCTTGACATAAGGTTTAATTAGAAGGTAAGTCTTACCGAACCACAGAGGTAAACAGGCAGCTTCGTCTACCATTATCTGCTCGGCTTGCTGGTACAGGGTAAATCTGGTGGTCTCATCCTGCTCTACGCCTGCCTGGTCGAGCAGGGCGTCTACGTTTGGATTGCTATAGTTCCCGGTATTATACTCAGCCCCGGTGTGGAATAGCACGTCCAGGAAGTTCTGAGGGTCGGGATAGTCAGCAATCCAACCGGTGACAAACATCTCGTCGGCCTCTTCTTTTAAGTGATAATTGAATATCTCTGGCTCAAGCTGCCTTACGGTTACCTCCACTCCAAGGTTCTCTCGCCAGTCTTGGATTATGGCACCTAGATATTCTGGTATATTGCCTCCCCAGCCAGAGGTGGTAAGTGTGATAGGTGGCAGATTGGCAGCGCTGCCGTATTTTGAACTAGCGATGAAACTCTTCGCCTTAGCTACATCGTAGCTAAGGCCCTCCAGGTTTTCATTATAGCCGGGCAAGTTAAGCGGCAGAATGCCATCGGCTTTGGTCATCATCCCTTTGAGGGTCAGCTTGATAATTCGCTCTTTATTTATGGCGTGGCAAAAAGCCCGACGGATGTTGACATCATCAAAGGGTGGTTTCTGGGTGTTAAAGCCTATGTAGAAAAGGCTCAGCTCGGGGAATACAGCCAATTCTTTATAGAAGGGGCCGCGTTCATCTGCTGCTCTATCGATGTAATATTCGTCGACCTCGGTCACGTCGATTTCACCCATTTCATACATTGCCATAGGCATACCAGCTAGAAGATGATAGGCCACTCTTTTGACAGTGGCAGGCTGACCGTAATAAAGCTCATTCGGCTCCAGCACTAATATCTCATCTGTTTTCCATTCTTTAAGCTTGAAGGGGCCGGTCCCGTTTGGCTTTAGCCACCAATTTTTGCCTGATTCTACATTGGCTTTATCAACGACAAAGGCAGTAGGGTAGGTTAGCTTGGCCAGAAAATAAGTTTTAGGAGCGTCAATGGTGACCTTCAGGGTGTAGTCGTCAATGACCTCGACGCCGCTGATTTTTGTAGCCTTGCCTTCCAGTACGTCTTTGGCGCCGACAATGTCACCTAAATAGGTGGCTGCTGTCTGCGAGCCGGTTTCAGGATGGCAGGCTCTTTCCCATGAATACTTAAAGTCCTGGGCAGTAACCTCCTTGCCATCGTGGAACTTTACTCCCTGGCGCAAATAGAAAGTGTAGGTCTTACCATCATCGCTTCTTTGCCAGCTTTCGGCGATGTCCGGCACCGGCTTTGCCTCGTCACCAAGACGAACCAAGCCGCTGAAGATTTGCATGACGTAGGTGTGTGAAGTCATCTCGCTGGATATCGCCGGGTCGAGAGTTATCGGGCCGGTGTCCCAGAGGTTGAGCACCCCCTTTTCATGGGTGGGTGTGGGTGTTTCTCCCGGCTGACATTTAATGACGAAAGGCAATGCAACTAAAGCACAAAGAAGAGCACCGAGTAATGTAAATTGCCAAATCCTTCTCATTTGCCTTTGAGCCTCAAAATAGATTTTTAGCTTTCATGCTTAAGTGGTCTTTGTCGCAGATAATTATATGGTCGAGGACTTCGATACCTATGATTTCGCCGGCTTCGACGAGGCGTTTGGTTAGCTTGATGTCGTCTTCGGAGGGCGTAGGGTCACCGGAAGGATGGTTGTGCACGAAGATGACTGAAGCAGCACAGGAAGAGATAGCTTCTTTGAATACCTCCCGAGGATGTACAATGCTGCAGTCAAGGCTGCCGATAGAGACCTTATTAATGTTTATCAAATGATTTCTAGTGTCCAGGCAGAGTACGAGGAAGTGCTCTTTCTTCTTGCCCTTCAACTGATTTTTTGCTGCTTTTATGGCACCCTCTGGAGATTTAACCGTGATTTTTGGGCCTTCATCTAAGGAGTCTTCCAGTCGTTTGCTGAGCTCAAAGGCGGCTTTAATCTGAGCGGCTTTGGCCGGGCCGATGCCTTTTATCTGGGTCAGCTCTTCCACAGAGGCAGAGGCGAGGTTCTTCAGATTGCCGAATCTACTCAGCAGTTTCTGGGCGGTGACAATTACCGATTCGCCTTTGATTCCTCGTCCGAGAATCAAGGCTAGAATCTCCTGGCTGGAGAGAGCTTCGCTGCCCAGCTTTAGGAGCCTCTCCCGAGGCCGTTCAGAAAGAGGCAGGTCGTGAACGGTAAAAGAGTTCTTCAATCAATGCACCCCTACTAGCATATTTGCTTTTACCAATTTGGCCAGCATCTCTTCCCAGAGAATTACTGCTGGACTAGTTTCCCATTGAGAGGCGTACTCGAATCCAGGTTGGGATTGTGTTTGGTTGGTTATATATTGTCGCCATAGCTTATCAAGCCCGTCCTGATCGAAGCCGTAAACCTCGATCAGAGCTTCATCGCAGGAGTTACCTTCTTTCATTAATTTTAAGAGACGAAGCATTTTATCTTTGCCGTGGTTTTGGATGAGGAACTCGACCAGGCTTTGGCTTTCGGCATAGGAGATATAGGCTTGCTCTGGTTTAGCTGAGAATGGGCTGGATAAACTGCGTACCGAAATGAGTTTCTGTTGAGTGATTGCCTTTTCCAGCACCGACTGGAGATAGGGGTCTGGTTCGCCTTCGGCGTGCATAGCTAAGCCTTCATCTAGCCAGGTGGGTAGAACGGCTCCGTAAGGGCTGAAAGTTATCTGGTGAGTCACCATGTGGCCCAGCTCATGAGCTAAAGCCCTTTTCCCCCAGTCCAGTTCATTTGGAGGAACACCGATGGCGATAATGCCGTATTCAGTAAAAGCGACACCGCCCGTCCATTCTTGTGGGAAAATCATGGCGCCTCGGAGGTCTGTGGTACTGGCATAGATGAATAGACTTATAGGCTTTTCAGGATGAACGCCGGTATCTTCGGCCAGCCTTTCCAGTGCCTGTTGACAAGCAGCCATTAGTTCATCAGCAAAGGACTGACTGCCTTTATACCAGAAGAGGCTTAGCTGGCCTACGGTTAACCTTTTCCAGGAATAGCGGAGGTCGTCAAAACGAATTTTGTCAGCGGGAGTTACGAGTTTATCCCCGGATTTATCTTCAATCGTCCACCAGTATCTGACTGTGGCTCCGGCTGGCAGGCTGGTTTTCCTCATATCCCATACCCATTCTGTTTCCACTTCCGGTGATGGAGTGAAATCAGGCCAGGCTTCGCTAGTAACTTGAGCATAGTTCATTCTATCAACTTGGTAGTGAAGACGTATTTTAGTGATATCGCTCTGGCTTGTGGCCTTGATTTTGAAGACTAAGGCAGAGGGGAAATATATCTCAGCAGTACTGTCTTGTAGAGAGATTCCGTCTTGGGAATAGGTAATAGTCGGTATAATAATCGATATAATAAACAGAAGAATAGCCAGGATTAGCGGAATGAACCGTTTAGTCATTTTCCCTCTCCCAGTTTATGACGCAGATAGGCGGTGATGAAATCATCAAGCTCTCCATCCAGGACAGCGGTGGTATCACTAGTTTCGTAGTTAGTGCGATGGTCTTTGACCATTCGGTAGGGGTGGAGAACATAGCTTCGGATCTGGTTACCCCAGCCAGCTTCAATTCGCTCGCCTTTGAACTTGGCTTTTTCTGCTTCTCTCTTGGCACGCTCTAGTTGAAGAAGGCGAGCGTAAAGTACTTTCAAGGCGCTCTCTTTATTCTGATGCTGGGAACGCTGGCTTTGACAGGTTACCACCAGACTGGTGGGGAGATGAGTTATTCTAACAGCACTGCTGGTTTTTTGCATGTGCTGTCCCCCGGGCCCGCTTGACCTGAAGGTATCTATTTTCAAATCCGCAGGATTTACTTTGATATCTATCTCCTCTTCAGCTTCAGGGAGGACTTCAATCAGGACAAACGATGTATGCCGGGCGTGGTCGGCATCGAAGGGGGACAAGCGAACTAGACGGTGGACGCCGTGTTCTGATTTCAGATAGCCATAAGCATAATCCCCCCTAATTTCCACAGTGGCACTCTTTATGCCAGCTTCGTCACCAACGGAGGTATCTAGTATTTCGGCTTTGTATTTGTGCCGCTCTGCCCATCGGAGGTACATCCTTAATAGCATTTCTGCCCAGTCCTGTGATTCGGTGCCGCCAGCACCGGCATGCACAGTGAGGATGGCAGCTCTGGTGTCATATTCATCGCTCAAGATTAGTCTGGTTTCCAGCTCATTGAGATGAGAGGCTATTTTCTCTATGTCGTGCTGAATTTCCTCTCTGAGGGACTGGTCGTTTTCTTCGATAGCCAGAGTTGTCACATCAAGGAGTTCGGTAACTTTTTTCTCTAGCTGACGCCAGGTCTGGACTACATCCTTAGCAACTACTAATTGACGCATGATGGACTGTGCCTTAGCTGGGTCGAGCCAGAAGTCTGGCTGAGCGGTTTCAGCCTCTAGCTTGGCGATTTCCTTTTCTTTAGTAGGAATGTCAAAGACGCACCATTATGTCTGAGATTCGGTGGTTCAGAGCTTCTAGTTTTTCCTTTTCCTCTTGCATTACTAACTCCTATTTCACATATAGATTGATTAAGTCAAAAGACTAGGTTAATAACCTCTGTTGATGACTATGGAGGATGGTTATTTGTTTGCCGCTAGCGGCAAGGTGAGCCAATCGAGATGGCTCGGGAAGCCGCTGGCCGCGACAACATTCTAATACCCAATGGATGGCTGCGGGTAGGTCAATTTTATGACCGATAGAAATGTAAATTGGGCTCACATCAGCTTTAGTCCGCAGGGCAACACCGATAATTTCGCCGTTGTCAGTAAGTTCAGCGTAAGCACCGGCTTCAGCGGTTACTGGTGCATGTGTGCCGCACAGACGTGATTTGGCACAGCCTACAGTGGGTATACCAAGAAGCAAACCTATGTGTGAAGCGATGCCGAAGCGTCTGGGATGAGCAATTCCTTGGCCATCCACTAGAAGAAGTTCGGGGTCCGTAGATAGTTTTTGACAAGCAGCCAATACCAATGGGGTCTCTCTGAAAGATAGAAGGCCGGGTATATAAGGGAAATTGAGTTTATCCTCAGCGGTTTTGACCTCAATCACCTCGAGTTCGGGGTAGTTGAGGATGACCGCAGCAGCGCGGGCAATTCCTCTGGAATCTGGTGCTGATATATCAACACCGGCGATAAAGCGAGGCTTAATAGTTTCGCTTTTGGGTGACACTTGGCTCGCTAACTCCTGTTGTATTTGTTTAGCCTGAGCAATGCTCATTTGCCAACTGTGCAACTGCTGTATTTTCACATCCTTGATTATAATAGCTCAGTTCGCTGCTGGCAACATTTGCAGTGGCACCGTATTGACAGTTGAGGCAAGTTGGTGCATAATAGCCTACAAAAATGCTCAAGGAGGCTTAATTTAAGCTGATAACCCATGGTAAAGATAAGATTACGACGAGTAGGCACCAGAAATAAACCTATGTACCGAGTGGTAGTGGCTGATGAAAGGTCACCGCGCGATGGTGCTTTTATAGAGATCATTGGGCATTATAATCCAATGACTGAGCCAGAGACTTTTGTTGTTGATGAAGAAAAAGCGCTGAAGTGGCTTAGGTATGGTGCCAAACCAACAGATACCGCATTAAGGTTGCTTTCTAAAGCAGGGATAATGGATAAGTTCAAGCCAACCGCTGTAAAGAAGTCACGAGCAGCAAAATCGACAAGATCG
>JAPLHH010000142.1 GCA_026389735.1 Chloroflexota bacterium
CCATCCTTCATACCTTTGACACTGTCATATTTAAAGTCCAGCGCCACTGGCCACAGAATCAAATCAACCGCGTCTGCCACGTTAAGAAGCACTTCATTTATGTCGACAACCGCCTCGTCACAGCCACCGCAGGCTCCCAACCAGCAAATTGCAACCTTTGGTTTCGCCATCCTATTTTCCCCCTCTAGCTTTAATTACCTCTTTTGGCATCTTCTCTGCCGCTGCACCCCTCTTCGACGGACCTAGTTTTGCGAGTTCCTTGCTCATCTCTTTCACTAACTGCGGGATTCTCCTGCCTTCAGGGTCAATGGACAGCTCTATCCTAATCCTTTCCTTGTCTATACCAATGGACTCCAGTAGCCTGCGGAGGAGGTACACTCTCTTCTTTGCCTCGTAGTTGCCATCTTGATAATGACAGTCCCCTTCCGGACAGCCAAGTATCAAGATTCCATCGGCTCCTTCGTCGAACGCATCAATCATGTGCGTGGCATCGATTTTCCCTGTGCAAATAATGGGTATCCAGTTCTCTATTTTACTGGAAAGGGTATCTTCATCTGTCAGATAACCCCAGCCAAACTTGCACGAAAAACACACTACTTTAGGCTTATATTGGCTCAATGTTATCCTCCTTAACCATACTTCACTTTGCGCATCTATGCCAAAGATGCGTATACTCTTGCTATTCTCCCTGCCGTATCGTCATCAACCATTCTTCTTGCCTGAGACGGACAAGCCACAACGCACATGCCACAGGACTTGCACTTGAACATATCCGTTTCAGATGTGATTTTGCCGCTAATGTTAACCAACCGTGCGGCATAATAATTACAGGCATAGACACAATGGCCACAGCCGCTACACCTGGCTGCATCCACCTCCACTGGACTCAAAGACTTCTGAAAACCGATGGATATGCAGGCCTTGCAAGATAAGCAGGGACCGCAAGTGACACACCTCTTCGCCTCCTCTATAGCCTCTTTTAATGTAAAACCCTTTTCAAAAAGTTGGAAATGTATTCTGTTCTCGGGTGGTATCCACGGCACCTCAGGTGCACGCTTGTAATCTCTCCTAACCGGGATCTCGTATCCCTCGTAATCCCTTCTCCGTCCCTCCTTCATGTCCACCCCCCTCAGATACCTATCAATTGATTCCGCAGCCACAAGCCCTTCACCCATAGCTTCTACCATAAAGCCGACTCTTCTCACATCACCACCTATAAACAGCCAGGGCTTGCTTGGACTCTGCAGTGTTAAATGGTCTACATCAAGCCCACCCCGTTCATTCAAAAGATTTTCTTTCTGGAGCAGAGGCCTATCGGGAGCCTGTCCTACTGTGATTATTAGTATATCACCCGTTAAATCTATGCAGTCAGTACAATCGAACTTCGGATTGAATCCTTCTTCATCAAATACACGAACACACGTTGGACAATTGATTCCTTTGAATCTGCCATTTTGCCCGATAATTTTTCTCACACCGCGGCTATATATTATCCTTATACCCTCCTCCCAAGCCCCACGGATTTCCTCTTCATCAGCTGGTATGCCATCTTTGCAGTCCTTGTCCTCGCATTCAAGACATACGACAGTTACCTCTGCACCTTGCCTCCTAGCTGACCTGGCTACATCAAAGGCTACATTTCCGCCACCTGTGACTATGACTCTTTTGCCCTTGAAATAATCTGGTGCAATATTGTTGTGGCTGACTTCGTACAGATAGGTGTGACCATACATCACACCTGACAGGTCCTGCCCTTCCAAAGACTCTCCCTCAAAGGTCAGGACTCTGGGATATGGCAACCCTGTTGCCAGGAACACTGCCTTATAGCCCTCATTCTTCAATTTCTCCAGTGTCAGCTTCCCTGACCCAAGCCTGCTGTTGTACCTGACATCTATGCCAGCAATCCTTACAAGATTCTCAACTGTGGTCTGTAAAACCTCCTTGGGTAGGCGGTATTCTGGCACCAGCCATAGCGCTCCACCAAGTCGACCAGAGGCTTCGATTATCGTTACCCGGTATCCTCTCTTGCTTAGATGATAGGCACACATCAGCCCGCCGGGCCCGCCGCCTATGACAGCCACGTTCTCTTTGTCCCTAAGGATATCTAATTCCTCCCGCTCCCTCAAATAGTCGGTATAGACATCCGACAAGAATCTTTTAAGTAGCCTTCTCTTGATTGCCCCACCCTTCTTACTGTAATTACACTCCAATTCACAAATACCACAGATGTAACCACAAATGTTGAAGAAGGGATTCTTGTCGTAGAGATACTCACTAATCTGGACTATGCCTTCTCTTGCCAAATCTAGGTCATCTGAGAGAAGAGAAATAAGCACGTTTGTCCGCTGGATATCTTCATTTATCGGGCACTTGATCTGACACGGCGGCAGACACTGCCTTACTGCCATCTCCGTATGTGCGACCCCGGTGGCTTCGGTCTTCCACATTTCAAACCTCCTTACTATAAGCTGAGTTCCCCAAAAGTAAAATATCAGCGAATAGATCGATTACAATATAGCAGGAGAATCTCTAAGCACATAATCGCCGCTATTGCACCTTTGTTGCTGAATTATATCCATTGTCATTCAAAAAAACCAAATAATTATACCTATTACCATTCAAAGAAACAAGCTATCATGCCTATTTCTAATCGAAAAAATTAGCAATTATACCTACTGCTATTCAAAGAAGCAATCTAGATTGCTTTCGGAAGCAAGTCTCAAACCAGGCGGCCGTATATCATCAGAAAGCCAAAAGCCTATGTGTTGACCCAGAAACAAAAACACGGTAAAGAGGCCATGTGTTACCAATGTACTGGACGAGTACAAATCTCTTTGCAGCCGATGAGGTCATATGATATAATTCGGCGGTTATGCAAGCTATATTCTGCTTAATAGCTGTCCAACATTTCCACATGAGTCTAAAGTGCCCCCGAAACTAGAGCCAAATACCGATGCGATATACTTTAGCGCATTGTTACACTATCCTACTGGATACAAATTAGTCATGTTTTAGGAGGTGACCTTGAAGCAGGCAAAGAAAGCTACGCCAACGAAGCCAAAAGTCGGCAAAGAGATTAGCAGCAAATCCCTCCAGCAAATCCGAAAGATAGTCGAAACTACGAATGGCCAAGCCGGAGCTCCGATACGTGTGTTACAGCAGGTACAGGGGCTTGTCGGCTACCTGCCTCCAGAAGTTTTAAAAACAATCTCCAGGGAAATGAAAATCCCCTTGAGCGAACTGTACGGCATAACGAGCTTCTACTCCTTTTTCTCGATGGTGCCAAAGGGTAAATATGTGATTCAGGTCTGCTTAGGCACCAGCTGCTATGTTAAAGGAGCGGAAAGGCTCATCAAAGCATTGAAGCATGACTTTAACCTGGAGTCAGGGGAAATCACTTCGGATGGCAAATTCTCTCTTGAGACAGTAAGATGCCTTGGCTGCTGCGGGCTATCTCCAGTTATGGCAATCAGGGAGGATGTTCACAGAAAGGTAAAACCAAGCCAGCTAAAAGAGATCCTGAGTTCATATCGATAGGAGAGTGAGATGAAACCACTTGCGTCTGTAGAAGAACTTACAAAGCTTAGAGACAAAATCCGTGAGAGACTGTCGAAACAAGACAAGAAGATCCAAGTTAAGGTTCATCTTGGCACATGTGGTATATCGTCAGGAGCCAACAGGGTCCTTGAAGCTTTTCAACGGGGGGTGGAAAGCCACAAATTATCAGACGTCACCGTGCTTAAAGCAGCATGCATCGGTTTGTGTGATCGAGAGCCAGTAGTCACAATTATCCATCCTACAAATGGGAAAACTACATATTACGACCTCACTGAGGACAAAGTCCCAAAAATTATTGAGCAACATCTTGTTCGAAATAAGGTGGTGGAAGAATGGACGCTAGACCTTGATGCTCCCCTTTTCAAGCTACAAGAGATAAGGGTAATGCATAACCAAGACCTCGACCCGATGAACATAGAGGAATACATCGCCAGAGATGGCTATCAAGCCCTGGCTAAGGCCTTGACCCGGATGAAGCCTGATGAAGTTATCGAAGAAGTCGGACGAGCTGCCTTAAGAGGGCGTGGAGGAGCAGGCTTCCCTACAGCCACAAAGTGGTCATTTGTTCGCAGAGAACCGGGCGATGAAAAATACGTTGTTTGCAATGGTGATGAAGGGGACCCGGGTGCTTACATGAACCGTGCTGTTCTAGAAGGAAATCCACACTCAATAATTGAAGGAATGGCAATAGGAGCCTATGCCATAGGCAATGTGCGTCAAGGCTATGCGTATGTCCGTGCTGAATACCCTCTTGCTATCGAGACATTGAACCATGCTATAACCAAGGCTCGAGAATACGGCCTTCTGGGGAAAAACATACTCGGCACTGGCTTTCAATTCGACCTGGATATATTCCCAGGCGCTGGCGCCTTCGTTTGCGGCGAGGAGACGGCCCTATTGATCTCAATCGAAGGGAAACGAGGAAATCCACGCCAGCGGCCGCCATTCCCAGCCAACAAAGGACTTTTCGGCAAACCTACTACGCTCAACAATGTAGAGACCTGGTCAAACATCCCTCAGATAATCTGGAAAGGGGCCGAATGGTTCGGAAGCGTCGGCACCGAAAGAAGCAGGGGTACAAAGACACTGTGTTTGGTGGGAAAGGTAAACAACACCGGGTTAGTTGAGGTTCCGCTGGGTACCAGTCTAGGCAAGATTGTGTTTGACATCGGCGGTGGCATCCCTGAGGGTAAGAAATTCAAAGCAGTGCAGATAGGTGGGCCATCCGGCGGTGTCATCCCTATCGAACATCTAAATACTCCCGTCGACTATGAGGCCGTAACTGCTCTGGGAGCAATTATGGGCTCAGGCGGGCTTGTAGTCATGGATGAGGATAGCTGTATGGTCGACGTGGCCAAATTCTTTTTACAGTTCACCAGAGACGAGTCCTGTGGTAAATGCACTCCGTGTCGAGCGGGAATACCAAAGATGCTTGATTTCCTGACCAAGATAACCGAAGGTAAGGGAACAATTGAAGACCTCGATACACTTTCAGAACTGGCTGAAATGGTTGGCTCTGCTTCTATCTGTGGCCTGGGACAAACAGCACCCAATCCGGTTCTAACCACACTACGCCATTTTAGGGATGAGTACGAAGCCCATATAATAGACAAAAAGTGCCCGGCTGTAGTCTGCCAGGCTCTATTTAGGGCTCCTTGTCAGGGTACCTGCCCTGTAGGACTTGATGCTCCAGGTTATATTGCTCTTATCAAAGAGAATAATTTCGAACAGGCTTGCCGCGTGATTATGCAACGGCTTCCCTTACCCTTAAGTGTTGGACGGGTATGCCCGCACCCTTGCGAGAGCAAGTGTCGTCGCCAACAAGTCGATGAGCCAATAGCAATCAGACATCTCCACAGGTTTGCTGCCGATTACGCCTTTGAGCACGGGTTCGAATATACTCCGCAGATAAAAGAGCGGAAAAAAGATAAGATAGCCATTGTTGGTGCAGGGCCGGCAGGATTGTCGGCTGCTTGGGACCTTGCCCACGAAGGATATCAAGTTACAATATTTGAAGCTCTACCTGTAGCCGGAGGCATGTTAGCCGTTGGTATCCCTGAGTATCGGTTACCCAAAGACCTCCTCAAAAAAGAGATTAATATTATCCAAAAGCTCGGGGTAGACATAAAATTGAACACACGGGTAGACGACATCGAATCCCTGCTGAAGGACAATAAATATCAAGCTGTATTCATTGCTACAGGTGCCCACAAGGGAGATAAAATGAAGATACCGGGCGAAGACCTAATAGGAGTCTTCGACGCTATTGACTTCTTGAGAGAGACAAGTCTGGGAAAGAAAATAAAGGTGGGGCAGAAAGTGGCTGTCGTTGGCGGTGGTAACTCTGCCATTGACGCAGCTCGTGTAGCTCTGAGAGAAGGTGCCAAAGAAGTTCACATTCTTTATCGGCGAGAAAAGAGGGACATGCCGGCACTGGCAGAGGAGATAGCAGCTGCTGAGGAGGAAGGTATTCACATCCATTGTCTGACGGCCCCTACTAAGGTTCTGGGCAATAATGGCACAGTCACGGGTCTCGAATGTATCCGCATGGAGTTGAAGGAATTTGATACAAGCGGAAGAAAGACTCCCTATCCAATCAAAGGGTCTGAATATACGATAAATGCCGATACAGTTATTGAAGCTACGGGCCAAAGACCCGATACTTCCTTTTCGAGTGGAGACGGTATCGGTGTGGCAAAGGGTGGAACTATAGTAGCTGACCCAAGAACACTTGCCACGAATCGTGAAGGCGTTTTCGCAGGAGGAGACGCAGTTACAGGTGCAGCAACAGTAATCCAAGCAATTGCCGCCGGACAGAGAGCAGCCTCCTCTATAAAAAGATATCTCAGGGGAGAGAAACTCTCACCATTAGTAGAGCGCAACGGTTACGAGCCCATAGCTATTCCCCCCATAGCTCCTACTGAGGAGGAACTGAAAGAAAGGCCTAGAGTTGCAATTGCGGAGGTCCGCAGCGCTGATAGAAAAGCTTCTTTCAAAGAGATAGTCTTGCCCTATAGTCCGAAAGAAGCTAAAACCGAAGGTAGCCGCTGTCTTAGATGTGATCTTGAGGTAGGAGAATAAGCGATGAAAGAGATAACTCTAACAATCGATGGTAAGCAGGCTAAAGGCAAGGAGGGTGATACTGTTCTCGATGTCTGTGAGGCTAACAATATCTATGTGCCAACTCTCTGCCATCTAAAGGGCCTGACTGATGTCGGCGCTTGCCGCATGTGTGTAGTCGAAATCGAGAGGGAAAGGCGACCTGTGCCAGCCTGTACCTATCCAGCGCGGGATGGTTTGGTTGTACAGACCCAAAATGAAAAACTGGAGAAATATCGCCGGCTGATTTTGGAACTGATGTTCACCGAACGCAACCATCTGTGCGCTCAGTGCGTAGCCAGCGGCGATTGTGAACTGCAGAGTCTTGCTTATAGATACCAAATGGACAATGCTCGTTATCCATATTCCTGGCCGCCATTGCCGCTAGACTCGGCACACGATTATCTAGTCATTGACCACAATCGCTGCATTTTATGTGGCAGATGTATCAGAACATGCGATGAAATTGTAGGTGTTCATACGCTCGATTTTAGTTACCGCGGCTGGAAAGACATGGTAGTCGCTGATCTTAATCAACCTCTGGGAGAATCATCCTGCATATCATGCGGAGCTTGTTTTCAAGCCTGTCCTACGGGGGCAATTTTCTCTAAGGGCAGCGCCTACAAGGGCAAACGTCCAGAATCCGAGGAGCTAATCAGCGTCTGCCCAATATGTGGCATCGGCTGCGAGATTAAAGCGTTTGTCAAGAATAACATGTTGGTAAGAATAGACAGCCCTGACCTTGCCAAGCACCAAGGATTACTCTGCTACAAAGGACGCTTCGCCCCCTTAAATCAAGCGCATGTCCGAATTAAGACGCCGCTGGTGCGAAATGCTCGTGGTAAGCTTGAGCCTGGCTCCTTAAGCGAAGCTGTAGACATAGTAGCTAAGAAGCTTAGTGAGTTGAAAGTACGCCATGGCAGCAGCAGCATAGCCGGGGTGGCTTCAAGCCAAGCCAGCAGCGAGGCACTGAAAGCATTCAAGGAGTTTATTACTGGCACAGTCGGTAGTAAGCTCGTCGATAGCCTTGACGGAGACGATTACAGGGCTGTTATTAAGGGCATCAGTAATTTCCAGGATAAGGCGGATTTAAACGCCGAAGCACCATTAGAAGAGATTTTCAAAGCTGATTGCGTGCTCTTGGCCGGTGCTAACCCGTTTGAAAGCCATCCTGTAGCTGGGTCTTACATCGTTCGGGCAGTAAGACAGAACAAGGCAAAACTCATCGTTCTCGACCCGATACAAAATGCTTTCTCTTATTACACGACAGTATGGTTGAAGCCGAAGAAAGGCAAGGAGACTCTAGCCCTCAAAAGCCTAACCAAGGCTATTATCGACAACCGCTTCGTTAAGGATTCTGCCCAGACGAAGAAAACTGCCGCTTCACTTAATGATGTCAATGTTAAGCGAGGCGCTGAAGAAGCTGGAATCAACCCTGATGAGCTTTCTGACGCCGCTGAGATGCTCGGCAAATCCCAGCACAGTGTTGTCATCTACGGTGAAGGCATTCTGCAACAGCAAAATCCAGGGCTGATAACAGCCCTCCTTAACCTAGCGGCTGTTTCTGGAAGCCAAAGCGGTGGAAAGCCAAGAATCATATCCCTAAAGCCTAAAGGAAATAGCCGTGGGGCCTGGGATATGGGTATAGCCAATGCTTCTGAGTCTGTCATAAATAACTTGGCTCAAAACGGTGTGAAGGCCTTATATCTACTATTGGCTGATGACTATGTTGAGACACATGAATTGCAGGGGCTTCCCAAAGGAATAGAATTCATGGTGGTTCAGTCCAGCTATCTGTCACCCGTAGCCCAAAAAGCCAATGTCGTTTTGCCATCACCAACTTGGACAGAGATAGGTGGGAATTACACCACTCTGGATGGTATAGCCAAATCCGAAATCTCAAGACGCTTTAAGTAACTAATAAGGAGTTGATCATATGGCAAAAGTTAAAGTAGCTACCATCTGGTTAGAAGGCTGCTCTGGCTGTCACATGTCATTTCTAGACATCGATGAAGCGATAATTGATTTAGCCAATGTGGTTGAATTCACCAGGACTCCTATAACCGATATAAAGGAGTTCCCACAGGTAGACGTCGGTATAGTAGAGGGCTCTGTGGGTAATACTGAAGAGGAGGAGACCCTCAAGCATCTAAGAGCCAGCTGTAAGATTCTGATGGCATGGGGTGATTGTGCTTGCTTTGGTGGCGTGTGCGCTATGCGCAGCAGTTTCGACAAAGAAGAGGTCCTCAAACGTGGCTATATCGAGACCGAGAGTACTTACGAGGGCAAGATACCTGGCCCGCCGGGCGTCCCGGCACTTCTAGACCAGGTAAAACCAGTAAATCATGTGGTAAAAGTGGACTGCTTTGTTCCTGGCTGTCCCCCAGAACCTAAAGCTATCCTATATGGCCTAAATGAACTCCTGGCAGGCAGGATACCAGTTTTGCCCAGCGAAATGATGCGCTTTGATTAAATTTGAGAGGTGAAGCGATGGTTTCTGAAGTCAAAAAAGTCAATGAGACAGTTTCCGAAGCCAAAAGAACAATTGAGATAAACCCAGTTAGCCGGATTGAAGGACATGGCAAGGTAACTATCCAACTGGATGAAGCAGGCAACGTAGCAGATGCTAAATTTAATGTAACGCAGTTTCGGGGCTTCGAGAAGTTCTGCGAAGGCAGGGTGCTCTGGGAGATGCCAGCTATCACACCCAGGATTTGCGGAATCTGCCCGGTAAGCCATCATCTCGGCGCAGCCAAGGCCTGCGACGCGATTTTAGGAGTTGAACTAACTCGCCCGGCTAAATTGTTACGCGAGCTGATGCACATGGGGCAATTTATCCAGTCTCATGCCCTTCACTTCTTCCATTTAGCCAGCCCTGATCTGCTATTGGGTATGGATGCTGACCCGGCAAAAAGAAATGTGATCGGGTTAATTGCTGAGAACCCGGAACTTGCCACGAAAGGCGTAAAACTTCGCAGCTTCGGGCAGACAATCATCCAAAGTCTGGGAGGTAAAAAAGTTCACCCCAACGGTGCCGTACCCGGTGGAATGAACACACCCTTATCCACCGCTGACCGCGACCATTTTCTCAAGCAGATAGATTGGGCCATTGCCGATACCGGAGTTGCCCTCAATATAATTAAACAATACTATGACCAACACAATGACTTTGTATGTACCTGCGCTAGTTTCCCAACAGGCTATCTCGGGCTGGTGGATGAAAACAACAACCTGGAACTCTACGATGGCAAATTGAGGCTGCTCGACTCAAAGGGCAAAGTCCTTGAAGACCAGTTCGATCCTTCCAATTATCTTGATATTATCAGGGAACATGTGGAAGATTGGTCTTATCTCAAGTTTCCGTTTTATAAGAAGCTGGGCTATCCGGCCGGGATTTACCGGGCTGGACCACTCGGCCGACTCAATGTCTGCGACGGGATATCCACGCATCGAGCCAATGCTGAACTTAAAAACTTCAAGAAACTGGGCAATAATGGCATGGTAGAAGGCTCATTGTATTATCATTATGCCCGCCTTATAGAATTACTTTATGCAATCGAACGAACCAAACAACTTTTAGAGGACAGGGATATATGCTCGACCGACCTCATAGTTACATCAAATAGGTACAATGAGCAGGGCGTTGGTGTCATTGAAGCCCCAAGGGGCACCTTATTCCAT
The DNA here is from genome assembly GCA_026389735.1 of Chloroflexota bacterium. The sequence goes on from JAPLHH010000142.1 coordinate 10,339, forward strand.
CACTACTGGGTGGATGATACCGGGAAGATAACTAAGGTGAACCTCATCGTAGCTACCGGCAACAATAATGCGGCTATGAACAAGGCAGTATACACGGTAGCTAAAGAATACATAAAGAATAATAAAATCACCGAAGGAATCCTTAATCGAGTCGAGGTCGCCATTCGCTGCTATGACCCTTGTCTTTCCTGTTCAACACACGCTTTAGGTCAAATGCCTTTTAACATCCGGGTCATATCGGCTGATGGTGAACTCGTAAAAGAGATAACAAGATAGGCCGTTCTATACCCGACCCTTAAATCATCAGAAGCAAACGCTTGTAGGCCCCTAACAAAGGGGACCTACTCTTTTGTACATACTCAGTCCTAACTAGGTGGCCATTCGCTTATTGGATGTTTCAAAGAGATGAAAGGCAATTACTGCTTTATTCTCTCTCCCCTGGAGGGAGAGAGTTAGAGTGAGGAGGATCATCTCAGGTTTCACCCTCACCTTAATCCTCTCCCATCAAGGGAGAGGAAAATTGTATGGGCAGACCTTCAGGCCTGTCCACCTCGGACTATCGCTCCTCGCAATGAAGGTAGCAAAAGACGTCACTAACGTACTGGGCAAATACCAGCCTTTGAATCTGGCGGCTAAAATTAGTAAACTTTAGGAGCTGCCAAGAGCAAGGCAGTTAAAGCGAAAGACAGCAAGGGGTAAATTTAATGGTGACTGAGCAGCAGGTAAGAGAAAGTCTGGAGGAAATACTGGTTCTAGGCGCTATGCGGAACCCGGTAAAGCTAAACTTAGTCCGTGAAATCGTTATTTCGGACCAGAAAGTTGACATCACCCTAGTCTCTGCAGCCCTGAACTCCAACGCACAAGAGTGGCTGAAATCCAAAGTTGGTGACACTATCAGGCAATTGCCAGGGGTAAGCCAGGCAAATGTCAGCTTCGTCCAGGCCGCGCCTAAAGAAGTTAACGATGTCGACTATGTGGTAGCCGTAATGAGCGGCAAAGGCGGTGTAGGCAAGTCTCTAGTGGCAGCGCTTCTCGGCATTGCCCTCGCCCGCCAGGGGAAAGAGGTCGGTATCCTTGATGCTGACGTTACCGGACCCAGCATCCCCAAGATGTTTGGCCTGAGCGGCGTTCGGCCCAGCGGCACTGAAACAGGCATCTTGCCGGTTTTATCAAAACTGGGCATCAGTATTATGTCAATCAATCTTCTCCTAGAACACGAGGATGATGCCGTCATCTGGCGCGGACCTATCATCAGCAAAGTCATTCAACAGTTCTGGGAAGATGTTCTCTGGGGCAAGCTCGATTATCTTATAGTCGACCTCCCGCCAGGCACCGCCGATGCTCCGCTGACTGTGATGCAGACCCTGCCGGTATCCGGGGTAGTCATAGTGCTCAGCCCTCAGGAGCTGGCAGCAATGGTAGTAAAGAAGGCAGTAAGGATGGCTAAGCAAATGAATGTCCCCATCCTGGGAGTTGTGGAGAACATGAGCTATTTCACACTCCCTGATAGCGGGAAGAGACTGGAGCTGTTTGGCAAGAGCAAGGGCAAGGAAATGGCAGAAATCGCCGGGGCTCCACTTTTAGCCCAAATACCCATCGACCCTAAGCTGGCTCAGCTTTGCGACGAAGGTAAAATCGAGCGCTATAGCTCAGAAATATTTGATAGCCTCAGCCAGAACTTCATCCAGGCATTCCCTCTCAGGGCAAAATAAACTTAGAACATATAGGAGACCGGATATGACCGATGAATTCGACGAGCTGGAAAAAGAAATAATGGAAGCGATGAAGAAAGTATATACCGAAACGGCCATTGACCATGCCATGAATCCCCGAAATATAGGCAAAATCCCAAATCCCGATGGTTTTGGCTCCGCAATCAGCTCCTGCGGAGAGACAATGGAAATACGGCTTAAGGCGAAAGATGGCAGAATAACAGATGCCACTTTTTGGACAGATGGCTGCAGCACTACCGCCGCCTGTGGTAGCATGGCCACAGAAATAATTAAGGACAAGGATGTAGCGCAGGCATTGGCTATTAATCAAAATGATATCCTGGAAGCTTTGGGTGGGCTACCTGAGGGCAATCATCACTGCGCCCTGCTAGCCGCCAATGCCGTCAAAGCGGCAATCCAGGATTACATAGCCATTAGAAAGGAGCCATGGAAAAAGGCCTACAGGAAATGCTGAAATCTAAAGTTTCCGCCTTCGCTTTCATGGCAATTTAATTGAATGCCTCCCATAGTATCAATTGTAGGTGAATCAAAATCGGGAAAGACCACCCTCATAGAAGCGCTGATTTCGGAATTGAAATCGAGGGGTCACCGCATAGCTACCATCAAGCATTCTGTGCACAGGTTGAATTTCGATAAACCAGACAAGGATAGCTGGCGCCACATTCAAGCTGGCAGCAATGCCACAGCTATCGTTTCGCCAGACCAGATTGTGCTAATCAAACCTGCTACCCAGGAGCCTGACCTGAACGAGATAGCCCGCCTCTTCGGTGAAGATTATGATATCATCCTTGCCGAAGGTTTTAAGCAGAGCAGCGTACCTAAGATAGAGGTTCATCGTAAGGCAGTCGGTCCCCCCCTCAGCCACATTAACAACCTCATAGCTATAGCCACTGATGAGCCGCTGGGAACCAAGACCAGACAGTTTTCCTTATACGACATCAAAGGCCTGGCTGACCTTCTAGAAAACAGCTTTATAAAGCCCAAATAACATAATAAGGAAGTGTTAGCTGGATTTTAAAAGAGGAGCAAAAAGCTGCTTACTTTAACCATTGATAGCATCGAAGTCAAAGCTAAAGAAGGAACCAGTATCCTCTGGATAGCCTTGGATAACGGGCTTTATATACCTAATCTATGCGCCATAAGAGAAGCCAATCCATCTTTTGCTTCCTGCCGCCTCTGCTTTGTGGAAATCGAAGGCAGAGATGCTCCAGTTACTGCCTGCACTGAGCCGGTCAGCGATGGCATGGTAATACATTTGAACACCCCCAAAGTCAAGAGGCTCCGGAATACCGCATTTGAGCTTCTTCTCAGCCATCACCACCTCGATTGCGCCAATTGTGCCAAAAACCGAAACTGCGAGCTTCAGAATACGGCTTCCCGCCTTGGTCTGAAGCTGAAGTCTAAGAGGCTTAAACGCATACCCCGTAATTTACCTATAGATTCGAGCCATACTCTATTTACCTATGACCCCAATAAGTGCGTTTTATGTGGCAAATGTGTTTGGGTATGTCACCAGCAAGGCTCAGGCATACTCGACTTCGCCTTCAGAGGTATTGACACCGTCGTCAGCACCTTCTCAGGTATGCCCTTAGCTGAGGCAGGTTGTACCTCCTGTCTGGCCTGTGTCACCGTCTGTCCGGTAGGCTCCCTGGTAGCTAAGCCAGGCGTTGGCCCCATCTTCTTGCCCAGAGCAGGTATATGAGATTGTTCACTAAGATGTAGTGGCGAGGCTTTAGCCACGCTTCGCTCGCAATGACAGAGGAGAGTCGGCTCAGCAAATTTGAAATAGACACCCTCTCAAAAAAGGTAAGTATTTACCCTAAGTATGATAGGAATGGAAGACTTGTTAATCCTAAATAAAAGATTATGTAAAAATTAGATGACTTATCTTTACAATTATTGTGCAATAAGATTCGTATTCATTGGCGAGCCTATTCTTCCCAAGCGCCCTTACCGATAAGAGGTACAAAGCGACAGCCACCCAGATTTTCAACCAGATTTCCCTTTTTCCTCCTGGTAACTTTGAGCAAATCCTGCTCCCATCTTGAACCAACCGGAATGACCAGTCGCCCCCCTAATGCTAGCTGCTCAAGCAAGGCGTCAGGGACATGGGGGGCACCAGCAGTAACTATTATGGCATCATAAGGTGCTCCATCTGGCCAGCCCAAAGCCTCACCAGCCGTGTGAATCTCAATATTGGCATAACCCAGCTTATCCAGAACCTGCCTGGCCGACTCAGCCAATTGAGGAACGCGTTCGACGCTAACTACCCATTTGGCCAGCCCAGCTAATATTGCCGTCTGATAGCCGCTTCCAGTACCTAATTCCAATACCTTTTCGCCGCCCTTGAGCTCTAAAGCCTGAGTCATCAAAGCCACAATAAAAGGTTGAGAAATAGTCTGCCCGAAGCCAATGCCCAAGGGCATGTCTTCATAAGCTGCATAGCAATAGTCCGGTGGTACAAAAAGCTCACGGGGAATACGTGACATGACTGATAGCACGCGTTTATCATTGATTTCTTGGCTCAGGCAATCAATCAGCCTGGCTCGGGATGCCTCTAAACCCACGCACCTATCACCTTTGAGCTCTAACCGAGTATGAAAGCTAATACAATAAGGATTATAAACAGAACACCAGAAATAATACCGATGCGCCACAGCTCAGGTAATACGTATTGATAGCGGGTTGCTTGAGCTGACGATATAGCTGGTGCAACTGAAGGCACTGCTGCTTTAGGCTCAAGCGTCGGTTTAGGCTGATAAATACGTTCGACTGGTACTCTTCTTGCGAACTTGCCACCGGCTCGATGTTTAGCTTTCCGTCGCGATTTTTTCCCCATTGTCTTGCTCCAAATAATCTAGCGTTATGTTTCTACCACTGCAGCTCAAGGACGAAGCTCCACCTGAGTATAAACCCTGGTAGTTGAAATATGGGCATGTCCCAGAAGCTCCTGAACAGACTGTAAGTCGGCACCGCCCTTCAGTTTATGGACAGCAAAGCTGTGCCGCAGACTGCGGGGTGTGACCTTGCCGCTAAGTCCGACCTTATCAGCATAGCCTTGAACAATCTGCCAGAAGCCTTGTCGGGTAAGCCGTTCGCCACGGCGATTCAGGAATAGAGCAACTTCTTTTTCATTGCTTAATAAGTCAGGACGAACGACATCAACATATTCTTTAAACAGCCGAGCTACGGGTTGGTCAATAGGAAGAACTCGAACTCTAGAGCCCAACCCTGAGCACCGCACCGTGTTCTTCTTCAAGTCGATGTCTCGTGTGTTTAGTGCCATCAGTTCACTGGCCCTCAAGCCAGTGGCGTAAAGTAACTCCAGCATTGCTTTGTCTCTCTTTGCGTCAGTGGCAGAAAGCTTTGCTGGCTCCGCCAATAAGCGGCGGACTTCAGAAACAGACAATGACTTAGGCAGGGGTTTGCTTACGTGAGGTGAAGCCAGATTCGGTGCCAAATCACCTCTCATCCTGCCTCTGTCCACCATAAACTTAAGGAAGGACTTAGCTGCAGCTATTTTGCGAGCCACTGTGGACGATGTGTACTTTCTCTCCCTAAGGCTGTGCAGATAACCTGATAGAAGCTCAGCGTTCAACCTGGGCTCCGAAGGGTCATGTCCCACTACCGAGCCCTCCGATTTCACATAGTCAGCTAGCTGATTCAAATCGCTATTGTAAGCTGCCAAAGTGTTTTTGGAATATTTCTTTTCACTAACTAAATAATCAAAGAAGGACTTTATGTCTTCTTCCATTTCAGCACGCACTGCTTATTCTAGCACAACACAGCCAGGCAAAGCTATGTATGCGGAAGAAAATTTCGAAAACTTTTTGTTTAATTTCAGCATCCAATGCTACAATAAATTGTAGCACGATGCCCGCACTTATTGAGGATCAGTTAAAAGCATTGCCAGCAAAGCCTGGCGTCTACCTTTTTAAAGATAGCCAAGGTAAAACTATCTATGTCGGCAAGGCAGCTAGCCTCCGCCACCGGATAAGAGCTTACTTTAGTCCCAGTACTAATTTATCACCCAAGCTTGAACGGCTGGTAACCAGGATAAGCGACTTCGAGACCATAGTTACCGACTCGGAGCAGGAAGCTCTTATCTTAGAATGTAACCTGATCAAGAAATATCGCCCCACTTACAATGTCCGCTTGAAGGATGATAAAACCTTTCCCTACCTTAGGATAGACCTCAAGAGTGATTGGCCAAGCGTCCGCATTACTCGTCGCTTCCATAAAAATGGAGACAGGTTTTTCGGCCCCTTCGCCAGCGCCAGCTCCTTACGCCAGACACTAAGGTTAATAAAGAAAATCTTCCCCTTCCGCTCCTGCAACAAGACCATCACCGGAAAAGATTCCAAGCCTTGCCTTGAATACCACATCAGTCGCTGCCTGGGACCTTGCATCGGCGTTGTCAGCAAGGAAGATTATAACGAAGTAATAAGACAGGTTATCCTGTTTCTCGAAGGCAAGCAGGAGTTAGTTCTTCGAGACCTCAGGCGCAAAATGAAAAAAGCCTCGCAGCAACTACAATTTGAAAAAGCAGCCTTACTCCGCGACCAGATCCAGGCCATAGAAAAGGTTATCGAAGGCCAGAGGATTGCCATTACCGTGAGAGGCAACCAGGATGTCATCGCCCTGGCACAAACCAAAGACCTAGCCTATGTAGAGATTTTCTTCATCCGCAGCAACAAACTCATCGGCCGCGACTATATTTTACTGGATGGCATACGCAATGAAGAGCCGAGCCAGATAATGACCAGCTTCATCAAACAATACTATGCCTCAGCCTCATCAATACCACCAGTGCTCCTGCTCCAGTATCCCATTGAGGAGCCAGAGGTTATCACCAAATGGCTGGCAAATCAGAGAGGAGCACCGGTCAAACTGCACGTGCCGCGCCAGGGAACCAAGAAGCAGCTAATGGACATAGTCATAGAAAACGCCCGCCAGGGGCTGGCTTTATACCAGGCCAAACAATCAACAATCATCGAATCTGCTCTCGTCCTGGAAGAGCTTAAGGAGAGACTCGGCTTGCCCGGAATCCCGCTGAGGATAGAGGGCTACGATATCTCCAATATCCGAGGCAATCTAGCGGTCGGCAGTATGGCTGTTTTTGATAAAGGCATGCCCAAGCCAGCGCATTACCGGCGCTTCAGAATCAAGTCGGTAGCCGGCATAGATGACTACGCCATGATACAGGAGGTGTTAAGACGGCGCCTCCGAAGATGTTTGGCTGCTGATGACAAGTGGGCAACAGCCCCTGACCTCATTCTCATCGATGGTGGCAAGGGCCATCTCAATGCTGCACTGGAAGTAATGAAAGAACTGGGACTGGACTCTATCCCGGCCGC
>JAPLHH010000075.1 GCA_026389735.1 Chloroflexota bacterium
AATGTGCTGGTAGGAATTGCTATTTTAATAACAATTCTCACACTTATCACCCCCTATCAGCCGACAAATCATCGGCTAATACCGTCCCCCAAAAGTATTATACATTCTATAATCAACCAAAACCTAGGAGAACCGTTGTAAGTCTGTCTTTTCTGTCACGATTTGCATAGAATGTGTAACCAATAGATATGTCGAAGATAGCAAGCCATATTGTAGTCCAGTACGCAATGACTGAGTGGCGAATCAGCTATATCATAACTCAAATTGTGCTTCTACCGCATCAAATCGCCGTACACGATAGATTGCCTCAAACGGCGCTTTCGTTAGGTCAAGGACTCGTCTGAGTACCTTCTCATCAGGTGCCTCCCACTCACAGAAGTGCTTGTTGCCGGCAAAATCGCAGTAGCTACACTTCCAAGAAACGTCTTTCGGCATGTAATTGGGTGCAGCCTTGGCACGTGCAATCAACTCCTCCGCGGTGAACGGTGCTGTGTGAACAACTATAAAACGTGGCATTGTCCCTACCCCCTTATGGTTCTTGCTCGGAATTTCTCGAAGTTAGCATACCCGACTTAACCTGTCAACAGTACTACCCCAAAACCCAGCGATTAGATAGGTACTTACAGTCCTTCAGGTCCGCAAACGATCCGGTGTATCCTCAAACTTGTTAGGCAAATCAGAACAATGTAACTCTGCTTGGACGTGCTTCCACATAACACTAGCCTTTCAACGTTGTTTCACATATGAGTGCTCAAACACTGTATTCAGGTTCACATTTAGCTGGAATTCCGCACACCTCCAGGCAAGTTAAAAATCTATGGATTTTCCCTCGTACGTATAGCGGAAGAACTTTTCAGTTTCTGCAACATTAGGCACTCTGGCACTAACAATCAGTGAACCATCCGCCATAGTATTGTCTATTAATTTATCCATAGAACTATCAAACTTATCAAATTGTATACCCGCCTCTTTGAGGCTCAACGGCTCCTTAATACTTTTAGCCAGTCCGCGTATCGCCTGTGCCAGAATCGGTCCTGCCTTTTTCCCCTTTGGTATATTAAGCTTAAGAGCATAACTTATCTCCGCCCAGAGCTCTTCACGAGCGTCTCCGACGAACTCAATAGTATAGGGCAATAACAGCCCCAATGCTCTGCCATGCGGCATGTGGAATACAGCCCCCAGGGAATGGCCAGTAGCATGTGCCATTGCCGTGAGCGAATTGGTAAAGCCGATACCGGCAATAGTGGCAGCATTATGCATCTTCTCTCTGGCTTCCATGTCCTGCCCATCTTTTACGGCTCTGGGAAGGTATTCAAAAACAAGCTGAATAGCCCTAAGGCAAAGGCCATCAGTGAAATCGTTCTTCCAGGTACAGCTAAATCCCTCTACAGCATGGGTCAGGGCATCCATGCCTGTACTCGAAGTAATCCCCGGAGGCATTGTCGCAGCAAGGGCAGGATCCACGATGGCAATGTCAGGAACAATCTCACGGTTTATAAGGCTCAGCTTCCTCTGGTCAGCCGTGTCTGTGAGCACCACGGCAAAAGTTGCCTCAGCGCCTGTGCCTGAAGTTGTGGGGATGCAAATAAGTTTCGCCTTCGTGCCCAGTCCTAAACCGGAAATAAAAGGATTTATCTCCTCTGCCTTTATGTCTGGCCTTTCATACTCCACTCGCATCGCCTTAGCCGCATCCATAACTGAACCTCCACCCACCGCCACCACTAAGTCCGGCCCGTACTGGTTCATCAAGGCCACGCCTTTACTTACCGTCTGGAGCGATGGGTCAGGCTCAACCTCGTCAAAAACGTTACTTTTGATCCCCGCCTGAGAAAGCTGCTCCTTTACCTTGTCAACGAAGCCCAAGCTTACTATGTTTTTATCAGTGACTATGAAAGCCGACTTTCCCTGCAATTCAGCCAAACGACTTAGCGCATCTTGCCCAAAAACCACCTCAGGGACCACGAAGTACCACATAACTACCTCCTCTACAAAAGTTCAAAAGTCTGAAGTCGCTTAAATTCAGTTCGAGCTTCGATTCTAGCTAGTCAGGGAAAACGGTTTCAACCATGGTCATGCAGTTCACCAGTTCAACAGCTGCCCTGGGCATTCTCATAATCTGTGCCATATCTCCTTTGACCTTGACCTTTCCCGTCATCATTGCCTGAACAGCGTCAACCTTCTTGTCCAATATCTGCTTCATGATGGTGAACGGACCCGATATGCGATATTTGGGGGCTTTCTCACTTTCCTCTTTCACTACGCTGGCGGCGCGGCACTCACCGTGCCAAAGGTCAAGGTACGCAATGTTTTTATACTTGTACGCTGCATCAGACTCAACAATAATATACAGGTCTCCCTCCCACTTCTTGGCTGCTTCCTGGTAGGCTTGACTGTTTTCAATGGCCTTACGTAAAGCATCTGCCCACTCTTGTGTTCCAAACAAAATAGCCATATTTGTTCCTCCAAAAAAAATTTCGCCCCAATTATACCATTCTCTTGAGTCAATCGAGAGCTATCCGATAGCCATTCTCACCCCCTTCTACATTTCAGTACTAATTTTTTAAAAAGCCAGGATTCTAGGTTTCAAAGCCCAACCTGAGAAGGAGTAAACTGCCTTACTTCATCACCGTTATGTTTGAAACCTTCAGTAGTGTTAAAAGATTACCTCCGGCCTTGAGTTTCCCGGTAAGTATAGCTTTTATCGGACTAAGTTGCCCGGAACTAATGTAAGCCAGGTTTTCAAATCCAGCTTCCATGTATGCTGTTGGCTTATCAATGGCATCATTCTGTATCTCTATCTCGCCCTGCTTGAAATGAAGCGTAACAGCCACACGGCTGGTAGCTTCCCTTATAACCACACTGGCCTTCAACCTCTCAACGCTTCTATACTTTTTTGGGTCTTTTAGATTCCCGTCCATTATCTCCTTGAGCATCATGCCCAGACCATTAAGTTCCTCCCCCTCTTTTACCTTTATTCCTGCCATCTTTAATTACCTCCCTTCAAAAATCTTTTTCTTCTCTGAATTTAACTGTAATCTTATATGTTGACATATTTTATGTCAACCATGAACAAATTGAGCGTGAACAGCAGACTTAGAGAAAAAGTATACGCCAAAGCCGTTAAGAAAGCCAAGCCAGATGTCGTGATTATTGCCGTAGGTGCAATGCCAATAGTAGCTGATATCCCCGGGGCTAGAGGAAAGAACGTGGTCAATAAATAAGCAAGAGACTTTCTCAACAAGGCGTTTATTATGAATAAATTAAGCTAAACCCGAGCATAGCCAAACATAGTTGCCTTCTTATCGCCTTTAATGCTAAATTCGTCCCATTTTGCTATCATATTTCCGTACCGTATCTAAAGGTCTTCGGCTGAACGTAAAAAATAGCTTGAGCAATAGAGACACCTTCGGAAAAAGTGGCATGGGCGGCAAGGATATTATCCAGCATATCGCCGAATCTTCAGAGATATATGTCGCTCCGGATGGCAAGAAATATCCTGTTATCAGCCTGAAAGCAGTGACTTCGATCGCTCAGACGAAGGGGTGGGTAGCTAGAGAGGTAGAGATAGCCGCATTAAAGCAGGGCATTACCCCTTGGCGTTATCTCCGTAATATGGGCACAATTGGCTTGGATGGACAGATAAGGTTATTACAGTCAACCGTGGCTGTGGTGGGCGCGGGCGGGTTAGGCAGCACTATAATAGAACTGTTGGCTAGGCAAGGGATAGGACGCCTGATTATTATTGATAACGACCGTTTTGCCGAACAGAATTTGAACAGGCAACTTATGTCTACAGAAAAGAACCTGGGCGACTATAAAGCCACCGTGGCGGCAAAAAGAGTTAAGGATATAAACTCAGCAGTCACGGTTACAACATTTTTGAAGAAACTAACCAAGGAGAATGCTCATAGGCTACTCGCGGATGCCAAGGTAGTGGCCGATGGGCTGGATAATTTGCCATCACGCTTTGCAGTTGAGAAAGCTTGTCGGGATTTAGGGATTCCCTACGTCTACGGAACGATTGCTGGCTTCATGGGGCAGCTAACGACCATCTTCCCAGAAGATGCAGGGCTGTCTTGCATTTATGGTTACTCCGACAGCCTTCCTAAGCAGGGCATAGAGGTGAAAATCGGTAATTCGTCAGCTACACCGGCAATGATTGCCGCATGGCAGGTTCAAGAAATAGTCAAGATTATTACGGGAATAGGGAAACCACTTCGTAACCATCTTCTTATGCTAGATGCGATGGAAGGTATTGCTGACAAAATTGAATTGAGCAGGTATTAAAAATGGCATCAATCACTGTAAAGTTTTATAGCCTCTGGCGTCTTTACCTAGGCTTAGACAACGTTACCCTACAAGCTGACAACTTGAGCGAGGCTCTAGCCCAAGTTGAAGAGAGATTTGGCCCCCACCTCCAGGAACAACTCCGAGCCGACGGAGTCCAAGTAGATGGGAAGATTCAAGATTATTCGCTTATTTTGCTTAACGGCACCAGTCTACGCAATCTCAAGCAGGCCAGCTTGAAAGAGAGAGATATTTTGCAAATCTTCCCTCCTGCCACGGGTGGATAAGAGCCAGATTACCAACCCATGTAGCTGCAAACCTTTAGTGTCACCCATATTACCACCCATATAGTTACGACCTTTTAAGGTCGCCTGGGCAGGACTAAAGCCCCGCAGCTACATCTAATAATTATTAGGATTTGCCTGGGGAAGGACAGATTGGAGTGTGGATAAGCCTCTCCAGTCATACTAAAGTATGACCTTGCGTCACCAAAAGGCCTGACACTGAAGTCAACCTCTTTTTCTGCACAAAACCAGCCACCCTCTCGATTACGAAATGAAGTCGGTAGTGTAAACTTAAACGAACCATTTAGCGGCAAGGTTTCAACATGTTCAACAAAAGGGATAAAGAAAAAGCGGCTGAAATCAAAGAGTTCCCGATTGCCTTTGGCAGTCATGGACTGAAACTAAAGGGCAAAATTTTTCTCCCCAAAAACTCGAATGCAGATGAACCTGTGCCTGGTGCTGTCTTATGTCATGGCTTTGGAGCTGCTTATCGGGTTATGGAGGCCGGTGCTCAGACTATGGCAGCTCAGGGAATAGCTACTCTTATCTTCGATTTCCGCGGTCATGGCACCAGCGAAGGTACTGCCGACGGGAAGATGGTTGAAGACGTTGTTGACGCTTGGAATCTTTTGTCTCGACTTCCTGAAGTGGACAGCAAACGAATGGGCTTGGTCGGACACAGCCTAGGAGCCATGTCAGTAATTATGGCTGCAGAAAGGGTAAGCAATCCCCGGGCTCTGGTCGCCTTAGCCTGTCCACCGGAGGTAGATAGCCAACTCTCGGCTGATGAGTCAAGCAATATCGGACGATGGGGACAGAATACTAATGCTATTGCCGAATATCCCAAACACGGAGCTTTTCCATGGTTAAGAGGCATAGCTGCCTTGATATGCAGAGCCTGGATGTATTTGGGTCGCTTCAAGGTTAGGGTTGACTGGCAAAAATTCACCGAAGCCTTCCCACAGATGAGAATGTCCGAGATACTCCAAAAGCTGGAAGACTGCTCTAAACTCTTCGTCTTTTGCGAAGGCGATAAGGTGACACCATATCAGAAATCTGCGTTTGTTTATGAGGCAACTTGTCAGCCTAAGGAACTACTTCTGGCTAAGGGCGGTTTCCACACCACCCCACTTCTCAGAGGAAATCTGCGTTCCCAATGGACAAGCTGGACGGTAAAAACTCTGACAGACATTGAATAGACCCGAAGGAGGATAAAATGCGAGTGCTTATCACAGGTGGAGCCGGCCGGTTGGGCATAACCGTCTGCAAAGCCTTCTTGCGAGACGGGGCTCATGTCCGGGTGTTCGATTTAGACACTCCAGGGAACAGAAAGAGTGTCAAGAGGCTTAACGGGAAAGCTCAAGTCCTGTGGGGTGACATCACACAGCCTGATTCAGTTCAGAAGGCATTGGAAGGAGTAGATGCGGTAGTCCATATGGCTGGTATCTTGCCGCCGGTGGCATACGAAAAACCTGAACTAGCTACTAAGGTCAACGTGGGTGGCACCAAGATCATCGTGGACCTAATAAAAGAAAAAGACGACAATATTCCTTTCGTGTTTACCTCCTCAGTCGCCGCATTCGGCCCCACTCCCCACGCCACCAAACCCCTCTGCCCCGACAAAAATGTGCCCAACCCCAAAGGGGCCTATGGCGAGACCAAGCTCCAAGCTGAAAACATCATCAAGGAATCGGAAATTGACTACGTAATCCTACGTCTTACCGCAACCATGTACTTGACCTTTAAAATAAGTGACCTCAGGCGAATGTTTACTGTTCCGCTGAACAATCGTATTGAATACTGCCACCCAAACGACACCGCATCGGCGATATTAAACGCTGTCAAAAACTTTGACAAGGTAAAGGGAAATATTCTAGTCATTAGCGGCGGGCCTGAACAAAGAATGCTATACAAGGATATGATTCGCGCCATGATGGGAATTATGGGACTGCCACTACCGCCAACTCGCAAGTTCACCACAGAACCTTATTACCTGGACTGGTACGATACCACCAAATCGCAGGAACTTCTTAAATTCCAGCGACATACTTTTGCCGACTATCTTAAGGACTATTCCAAGGAATTGGCCAAGCAATATGGCTCGGGCTTTCTACCCTTCATGCGCCACTTCGTCGGACCTGTCTTTGGAAAAGTCATCGCTCAGTTTTTCTAGCAATTTTTGTTGCCAGAGATATTGCATTCTCAGACAACTATATGGTATACTAGTCTACAAGTGAGGCCTTTAAGTCAGTCCAGAGAGGCTGGCAAGGGAAATATGACAAAAGATTGTAGCTCTACAAAGCTTGCGTTTAAGGTTGCTTTTTTGAAAACCTCTTGCCAGTTCTCGGCAGGAGGTTTTTCTTATGCCTGAGAGAACCCTCATGTCCCCCGAGGACATGCAGAGAGCCTTGGTTCGCGTTGCCCACGAAATTGTGGAAAGAAATAAAGGCGCCAAGGATATCGTCCTCGTTGGCATGCAAACGCGGGGAGTCCCATTAGCCAAGCGGTTAGCCACTACTATCCAAGACCTCGAGGGAATTACCATTCCGGTTGGCTCACTTGACATCAGCTTGTACCGCGATGATATTTCATCGTTACATCTAAAGCCTGTAATTCACCGCACCGATATCCCAACTGATGTTACCAACAAACAAGTAGTTTTGGTTGATGACGTCTTCTATACCGGCCGTAGCATTCGGGCAGCTATGGATGCTCTTATGGATTTAGGACGGCCACAATCCATCCAGCTAGCAGTTCTTGCCGACCGAGGCCATCGCGAACTACCTATTCGTGCTGACTATGTGGGCAAGAATATACCCACATCAAGAAATGAGGAAATAAAGGTTTACGTTAAAGAGGTAGACGGTGAAGACAAGGTGACCATACTTTCACCTAACAAGGGGGCGACCGATGAAAACGATTGAACCGAGTTCGAGTATCGCGACTCCAGAGACTTTCCCACCACCATCCATAGCTGTGTGGCAACATAGTCATGTACTCGATTTAGATGACTTTACCCGGGAAGAAATCGAGCTTGTCTTCGAAATAGCTGACGCTATGGCAGAGGTACTTACGAGGGAAGTAAAAAGGGTGCCAACATTAAGAGGCAAGACGGTTGTTACCTTGTTCTACGAGCCAAGCACACGCACTCATGCCTCATTCGAGTTGGCAGCTAAGAATCTAAGCGCCGATACAGTGAGCCTCGATGCCTCCAAAAGCAGCATCGTCAAGGGGGAGTCTCTGATTGATAGCTTGCGCACTATCCAAGCTCTAGGCGCCGATATTATAGTCATGCGCCATTCACAATCTGGTGCCCCTTATCTCGCCATTCAACATATAAATTGCAGCATGATTAACGCCGGAGACGGCTGGCATGCCCACCCTTCTCAAGCTCTTCTCGATCTCTATACCATCCGCCGCCACCTAGGTACACTAGCTAATCTTAAAGTGACCATTATCGGCGACATTATGCACAGTCGGGTAGCCCGTTCCAACATCTGGGGCATGACTACCATGGGAGCTAAGATAGTCCTATGTGCCCCACCAACTCTTTTACCGCGAGGCTTAGATAGCTTCATCGCCAACTGTCAGCTACCAAATGTCAGCATCGAAACTGAGATTGAGCCTGCCTTGGAGGATGCCGATGTGGTAATGCCCCTGAGGTTACAAATAGAAAGGCAGCAAAGCGGGCTGCTGCCCAGTCTACGAGAGTACATCCAGCTTTATCAGCTAACCATGGAACGACTTTCCCTAGCCAAGCCACACGTCTTGGTTATGCACCCCGGACCTATTAACGAAGGCATTGAAATCAGTCCTGAAGTCGCCCACGGGACTCAATCGGTAATCGAAGAACAGGTAACCAATGGTGTAGCCATCCGAATGGCATTGCTCTACTTAATCGCCGGAGGTAAAAACAAATAATGCCCCCTAACCTACTAATAAGCGGTGGACATATCCTCGATCCCAGCCAAGGAATAGATAGAGTTGCTGACTTGCTTATCACCAAAGGCAAAATCACGTGGATCGGGGATAAAGGCACAGCACCGTCTCAGTCCGACTTGACCACTATCGATGCTACCGGCCTTGTCGTCTGTCCCGGGTTTGTCGACCTCCACTGCCATCTCCGCGAACCAGGCTTTGAAGACAAGGAAACTATCGCCACCGGCACTAAAGCTGCCGCCAAAGGAGGTTTCACCACTGTTTGCTGTATGCCGAATACAAATCCCCCTCTAGATACTCAGACTTCTATAGATTATGTAAAGAAGATGGCTGGAATTGAGGGGACTGTTCAAGTGCTGCCGATAGGCTGCATCACCAAAGGAAGGCAAGGCAAAGAGCTAACCGAAATGAGCGAGCTGGCTAAGGTAGGAGTCATTGGTTTCAGCGACGATGGTGACACAGTAGCCAGCTCACGAATTATGTCACTAGCTATGGATTACAGCCACGTCTTGGGTTTGCCAATTATTGACCATTGTGAAGATAAAGAATTGAGCGATGGCGGCTTTATGAACGATGGCTGGGTATCAGCGCGCCTGGGGCTTAAAGGTATCCCTAAAGCTGCTGAGGAGATTGTAGTCGCCCGTGACCTTGCTCTGGCGCAGCTCACCGGCGTTAGGCTCCACGTCGCCCATGTTAGCACAGAGGGCTCAGTGGAACTTATCCGCCGAGCTAAAGAAAAAGGTATCGCAGTCACTGCCGAAGTCACCCCCCACCACTTGACTCTGACTGAAGAACGAATAATGGGCAGCCAACTAGAAAAGAACAACCAACTGACGTACGATGCTAACGCTAAAGTCAACCCGCCGTTGCGCACCAAGGAAGATATTGCCGCTTTAATCAAAGGGCTCAAAGATGGCACTATCGATGCCATTGCCACCGACCATGCTCCCCACACCTCGGCGGACAAAATGTGCGAGTTTGGATTGGCAGCCTTTGGTATCAGTGGGTTGGAAACAGCTTTTGCCTGCCTG
>JAPLHH010000019.1 GCA_026389735.1 Chloroflexota bacterium
AGGCATTCAGTTTCTATTACCAGGACAGCCTCGACCTTCTGGAGGCGTGGGGAGCTGAACTTGTGCCCTTCAGCCCTCTGCAGGATACCGACCTGCCTCAGGACATCTCCGGTCTCTATATAGGGGGTGGTTTCCCTGAGCTCTACGCTGCAGGTCTGGCAGACAACAAGTCTATCAGGCAGGCGATAAAGGTAGCGGCTGGACGAGGGATGCCAATTTATGCTGAATGTGGGGGGTTACTGTACCTCGGCAGAAGCATCGGGGACCTCCAAGGTAACGAATATCCTATGGTAGGAGCCATACCTGTTTCCTCTCGGATTGACAGCACACGCCTTAGCCTGGGCTATCGGACAGTCCAAGCTCTGGGTGATGGCCCTATCCTGCGCCAGGGAGAACTAGTTCGCGGCCATGAGTTCCACTGGTCAGTCCTAAAAAGTAGTACTAATAGTGCTAATGCGTATCATATTCTGGAAAAAAGGGAACGTCGAGAGGGTTTCCAGAAGAAAAAACTGCTCGCCTCATATATTCACCTTCACTTAGCTAGTTCGCCCCATATGGCATCACATTTCGTAGAGAACTGCCGGCAATTTCGGGAAAGTTGTAACCGCAAGAAGCGGACTGAGTTCGTTCAGATAGATGGGTGACACTTCATATCTCGCAGAACAACGTTAAAGGTAGCGCTGCGTTTTACAGTTCGAAAGTAAAAGGTTAATAAATAACTATTTCCTCCCTCCCCTGGCGGGAGGGAGTTAGAGGGATGGACAGACCTTCAGGTCTGTCCATCTCGGACAGGTCTAAAGACCTGTCCCTACATTCCTGTCCGTCCACCATCTTCCCTTTTATCATCGCAGGTCCTTTTTCCTGTCATTGCGAGCCATTCGCTATATGTCACTCTGAACGTAGCGAAGAATCTCACGGGGCTCAGGGTAAACTCCGCGTGGCAATCCCCGCACAGCAACCACGTCTGCCTCGACTGAGATCGCCACGTCGCTCACGCTCCTCGCGATGACGAAATAGATTGCTTCTCAAAATGACGGAAACGGGTGGTGTCACTAATGTACTGGACGAGTACACGGGCTTGACAAAATTACAGTGTCCCCATAGAATTTTAACTTAAGCCCTTTGGCCTCAAGAATAGTGAGTGCTCCAGGAATAGCCGGTACTGAAGGAGGTAATGAGCCATGTCAAAACGCCTTATATTGAAGGAACTATCGCGGTATAACATTGGCACGTATGCAGATATAATCTATAGAAATGCGCTCCTGTATCCAAGCCAAGAAGCCTTCGTGTATGGAGATACCAGGATAACCTTCTCCGAATTCAATACAAGAGTAAACAAGTTGATTCATGCCTTACATGGGATGGATGTGAAAAAAGGGGATGTGCTTGGCATTCTATCTTGGAACTGTCTGCAGTATGCTGATGTATATGGGGCAGCAATGAAGGGAGGATTCATCGCCTCGCCCTTTAATCCTAGGTTGAGAGAGGAGGAGCTTGATTACATCATCAATTATTCGGAAGCCAACACCATTTTTGTAGGACCTGAACTACTAGACGTGGCCAATTCCTTAAAGCCGCGTCTACCTAAGGTTAGGAATTTTGTCTCTTTGGAAAGTTCTGCCCCCGGTATGATAGCTCACCAAGACTTGCTGGCATCACACAAGGAACAAGAGCCTGATGTTCAGGTAGAGGAGGACGACCCCGTCTGCATCATTTATACTAGCGGCACCACTGGTGTGCCCCGCGGGGCCCTATATACTCAACGTCGTTTCATAGAAGATAGTAAGACTCTAGTTATAGATAAGGGCCTACAACCTGGGGACAAGCATGTTCAGATATCACCCCTCTTCCATATTGCCGGGAATACCTTTTTCCGGGCTTTCCTGTACGTCGGGGGCTGCAATGTTATCTTAAAATTCTTTGACCCAGCCGCTACGCTGCAAACTATTCAGGATGAGAAGGCTACTCATATGAACTTTGTGCCGACCCACCTGGCAGCAATGCTTAACCTGCCTGACCCCAATAAGTATGATATCAGCTCTATGAAGTTCATGTGGTATGGTGCCTCACCCATGCCTTTGGAGGTATTAAAGAAAGGCATGAAGGCTTTCGGCCCTATTTTCGCCCAAGGTTACGGACAGAGTGAAAGTGGGCCAGCCATTTCTCACCTGTCGAGAGAGGACCACAACGTTCTGGATAGACCAAAAGAGGAACAGAAGAAACTCTCTTCGGCTGGTCAGCCGGATATCGGTGTACAGGTCAAAATCGTAGATGGCGAAGGCAACGATGTCGAGCCGGGTGTAGTTGGTGAGCTAATAGTACGAAGCAAGCAAATGATGGCTGAATACTGGCACAAGCCCGATGATACGCGCGCTACCATCGTTGACGGCTGGCTTCATACCGGTGATATGTGCTATTACGATGAGAGGGGCTACATCTACATTGCAGACCGGAAAAAGGACATGATTATCTCCGGTGGTGAGAATGTCTATCCCAGAGAAGTGGAGGAGATTCTCTACCGGCATCCTGCGGTTCTGGAGGCGACTGTCTTCGGCATCCCTGACCCATACTGGGTAGAAAAGGTTCACGCTTTGGTGGTGACAAAGAAAGGAGCCAGCGCTACTGCCGAAGAGGTTATTGCCTTCTGCAAAAAGCACATAGCCGGTTACAAGACACCAAAGTCGGTTGAGTTTGTTGATTCCCTGCCCAAGAACCCTGCCGGAAAGATTCTAAAGCGAGAATTGAGGGAGAAATACTGGAAAGGACTTGAGGGGAATACTTAATAGCCTGGCACTGTGTGAATTAAGTCTGCTATTCCAAGGGGAACTCCAGTGAGTGTCAAGTTCATTATTGAACGATTACGTGTCACCCGCCTACGGGTGACCGTCGTGGCTTGTACTTTTTGTCAATCCATCTCAAATATGGAAAATCCCCTTCCAGTGTATGACCTAGCTCCTTTCCGCCGGTGAATAGCTGAACTCCAATCCTACAACTCCGCAGCCAGCAAAAAAGAAAAGCAGGAATGATACGCCCCTTCCGGGGTAATAAAGCAGTGGGGAGTGGTTTTTGAGACCTCCGTCAACGAGGACAAGGCCCACGTTGAGCTCGTTTGAATTTCCTCTCCCTTCGGGCCAAGGTTGCTTTCGATTGAACATTCTGACGGAATGTTCAATTAAGCAATGCTTAAGGTAGCGGGTGCTTTCCATAGACGCAATGCCTACGTGGTAAATTCATAGTGAGTTCTTGGGCTAAATCGTATGTCCAAAACTGCTCACGTGTTATAATAGGAGTTGGTAAAATTACGGCTTAAGCTATATGGTCAGCTAAACCAGGCAGATTTTGATGGGGCAACTACGTGTTGTGGGTATAAAACGGCGCAACTAATATGGGAGATTCTTTCAAAACAAGAGGCGACGCGAGGAAGCTTGTTTCTACTTTGTATTCGACATTAGATAGTTTAGACTACAAGATACTCAGTAGTGGGAGAGCTTTAAGCTATCTAGAATACCTGAAGGGAAACTATGCAGATGAGCAAATACTGGTCGACCCAGTCTTCTTCCCTAAATTCGCTGAGAAAATCCTGGGTTTTAAAATAGGCTCTTCTATAATACCCAAAAAGTCAGTTGAAGCTTCAGGGGAACATCCTGATTTCGTACCCAGCGATTCGCATGTGCATCCCTTCGTATTTGAAACTAAAGGGACGGATTCTAAAGATTTGACTATCCATTTCCCCCAAGTTCAAGGCTACGTACAGAACACTGGTACTGAACACGGTATCATCTTAAACCTGGGGGAATTAATAGTAATTCCAAGAAGCTCTAATGAACCTGTAGGTAGCTTTTCCTTCTCCTTTGAAAAGCTATATCGTGATTATGAAGCTAATCCTGATACTGTTGATACTCAGCCCAATACTAAAAGGTTCCTCAACTTCGTTAACAAGTTCTCCTGCCAAGAGCTTGACGTTGCTCAAAAGATACAAAAGATTGCTTCGGCTAAACCGTGGACTGGAGACGAAGTCCTACTCTTGGAAGAACTCACCCAGAAGATCCGCGAAGCAGTTTTCGTATTCCACACTGATGTTCGTGGTCAAAAAGACAAACTTCCTCAAATTCTCGGCTATGATACTAAACGCAAGGAGAGGATAGCATCTGAGATTGATGCCATTGCCGAGTCTATGGAGATGGGAAAAGCCAAACGGGAACCCTCGGCATCGAGCCTTAATGAGATGCTCGAGGCTAAAACAGGCAGTTTGGATGAAAGGGCGGTAGATGCATATCTATATCGTGTTGCCTATTTCACTATGACCCGTATTCTCCTGGTGCGATTGTGGGAGGACATCGGCTTCATAAACCAAACTCTGTATAATGGTGGATTTGAGAAATGGTATGATGAGTTCAACCGAAAGATCGACCGTGTATTAAAGTATGCCTTTCACCTCGCCGGTGAACGCTATAGTTGGCTCTTTAACCGAGAGAATAACTATACTTGGTATTATCCTAGTAGTAAGCCTCTAATTGATGTGCTCTATGAATTTTCCCATTTTAACCTGGGTAAGTTAAATGCTGATGTTCTAGGCACAATATATGAGGAGTACGTAGATAGGGTAGACCGCAAAAACAAGGGACAATACTATACTCCGCGAGAGGTAGTCTCCTTCATTTGGGACAGGGTTGGCTTCAATAGTGATGATGCCTTTTTCTGCTTTGAAAATGGCCAGCGCAAGCCGAGATTAATTTTCGACCCGGCTACTGGCTCTGGAGGTTTTCTGGTAGAGGCTGCCAGGCGATTACGGCAAGATTCAACATACAACAGTGAAGACCTTAATGACCTCCTTGATATAGAAAATGCCATTATCTCTGGCCTCTATGGTAGTGAAATCAGCGCCTTTTCTTATTATATTACCGAGATAAATCTCCTAATTCAGCTTACGCCGATTATCAAGCAGATTTTGGAGCATAAATATCTATATCATCATCCGGGGTTTGCTCTTTCAGTCATTCACCAAGATTCACTGAGGCTCCACAATCGTGACAAGAAGACATTTGAGGGGTTCCCCGATGAACTAAAGAAAAAGGATGAGGTCTTTGAGCTAGATAGGAAACACGACATAGTAGGTCTAGAAGGGCAAAAGCGCCAAGTCTATGATTTTATCAAGGATTGCCGAGGATTCGATTATGTCTGCGCTAATCCGCCCTATATTGGTGAAAAAGGACACAAGGAGCTATTCCGGTCAACCATTGCACTATATCCCTACTGGAAAGAATACTACTTGGGGAAGATGGATTACCTTTATTGGTTCATAATCCTCGGTCTATCCAAGCTAAAGGAGGGTGGCAAACTGTGTTTCATAACTACTGCCTACTGGCCTACCGCCGATGGTGCTGCCAGGCTGAGGAAATACATTCTTGATAATTCCCTCATTCTGGAGAGTATTGACCTTGGAGAGACAAAAATCTTTGAGGGCGCTCTCGGGCAGCACAATATGATATTCACCCTAGAGCGCTGCAGTGATAGTCAAAGAAGGCTAAATAACACAATTAGAGTGGCAAAAGTTAAAAAAGAATTTGAAGGAAAATCAGTCAAAGAAAAGTTGGAGAGACTCCTTGGACATTTGGAAAAACATATCGAGAAAGAAAGCTACACGGATGAACACATAGATGTTTTTCCCAGCCCGGTGAAGCAGGGAGAGCTAAATGAGGGTGCTTGGAGTCTTGGGCAATCACCACAGAAAGAGAGAATGCTAAAGCGAATACATCAGATATCTGAGAGACTATCTGAAAGCTGCGTTATAAGCGTTGGTGCTCTATCTGCTGCTGATAAAATCACACCAGCAAATATACGGTGGCTTACGGAAGATACAAAGAACAAATATAATATCAAGGTAGGCGATGGGATTTACGTGTTAAGCAAACGAGAAATCCGAGAACTAAATATGGAGGGTACAAGCAGGAAATTTATAAAACCATTCTTTAAAAACTCGGATGTTACTCAATACTTAGTTGACAAGCAAGAACCAAAGTATCTTATCTATGCTGATGATAATATTGTAGGTCTAGATAAGGATTCCCAAGTGTGGAGACACTTGTTTAAGTTTAAGGAGTTACTGACACAGTCTAAAGTTGTCAGGGATGAGGAACACATTCCATGGTATCGGCTACCACGACCCAAGAGTAGACAGATGTTTGATGGAGAAAAAATAGTTACCCCGAATAGAGCCGTGAGGAACACGTTTGCCTACAGTGATAAGCCGCTCTACGCCGTGTCAGATGTTTTCTTTATTTTTAAGAAACCAACAACCAGAGAAAAGCTGCAATTCTTCACAGCATTACTTAATTCAAGTTTACTTGACTTCTGGATGGAACACAGAAGTAAAGGTAAGGGTTATGCCAGAGAGTATGTGGGAACACCACTATCCAAAATCCCCATCCATCGCATAAATTTCGATGACCCCAGAGAGGTCAAAATACACAACCGTCTGGTTGAGCTGGTTAGCAATATTATCGAGATGAAGAAGGTTCTCGCTGCTTATAACCGCTTCTTCCCCAAGGCACGCCTAACCCGCCTTCACGATAACGACCCCTTGCCAGAAATAAGCGATGAGGAGATAATCAAAGCTTTTGATACTTCAAGCCGCCGCATTATCCGCACCCATTCTCAAATTCTATACCAACCAAAGAATCCTCAGCATTTCTTCGTAAAAAGCATAAAAGAAACTGAAGATGCTCAGAGCATTGTCATCACTTCTAAGGATAAACAAAAGATAACCTTAACTGCCCCTAAAGCTCTATTGGCATATCTCCAAAGAATATTGCCGAACTATATAGGCAGAGAATGGGGGCAAATAATTAACCAAGTCTTTATTCCCACACGTCCAGATTTATTTGACAAGCGGCGAGAGGAGATCGTATCTGAAGTAACCAACCTTCGCCAGAAAATCAAAGCCCTCCAAGAAGAAATTGATTCCATCGTTTTTGACCTCTATGACTTGAGTCAGCAGGAACGAGAAATCATTACTAAAGCCGTGTCTTAGGTATGCAAACTTTTTAAACAAGAATTGCTGAGGACATCGCATCATTGAGCTGTAACCCGGCGATTGAACACAGTAGCGCAATGTTCAGCTCTCTTTAACCTCGTCATCAATCCACTTGAGGTGATCTTCGTTGCCGCCGATTATGGGAAGAGCGACACCATTTCCTGCACAAAACGATGTTTTGTTTTGCAACTTGGCTAAGTCTTCTGATGACACAGAACGAGTCCCATCAAGCCCTAAACATCATGTGCCGGATCCGAGCGATAAGGTGATCCCACCGACTCAAAAACGGCCTATCAAGCTCTACGATTCGCTCTACACCCTGATACCCGGTGGATATAGGCGCCCGCACCACTATGGAGAAATTCTTTTTACCGAATTGTGCCCCCAAGCCCTGAACGTGAGTTCGCAGGTAATGAGCCGCTGCCATTGTGCCTAGAACACCGAATCCCCCCAACAGAAGGCCCACACCCTCTTTACTCCCTACCACAAACGGATTCCTTGCTTTAAGGATCAACCCGTAACCGTAGCCTGGTTCCCTGTTGATTTTCCTCCCATTTTGAACATCATAGATTTCTTGAGTGTCCATTCGGTAATAGACCCCTTCCATTTGGGCATAGAAGTCTTGGGCATTGAGGTCTTGTCCCCCTATGACCACGAGGTGACAATTGCGGTTTCCTTCATCCTCACTGAACTTGGTTATGGTGATGTTGTTAGTCTTCCCAGCTTGGCCGAGCACGTTCAACATATCCGAAATCGCCTGGCCATCGCAATCAGCCCAAACAGTTGGAATATTGATGCCACGGCCATAGGAGACACCACCCAGCCTAGGTGGCAGATACCGGACAAGTGGCCAGCGGTCATCAGGGTTGGAAAAAGGGTCAGGGTGAGGTTCAACTCTCAAGTCAGACACGATAAGCTGACAAAGCTCTTCATTCCTAGCCATACCCTGAAGAACCAGGATAATAGGAAGCTGCGAATGGAGCCAATCTAAAAAACGCCGAAAAAACCACCAAAGGGCTGGTACGACCAGACTCCCTACTACCACACCACCCCATGTCTCTATCGAGAGCCCAATAAATTTATCTGGCATTGGCCTCAGTTAGACTTTGACACATGTTACAGTTTCCTCTGAATCTATGCAAGAAGAGGGGTAGCTTCATTAGGGACATTCAATTGTAAGCACTGATTATGGCTAACCTCTAACTAATGTAAAGGAGTCGAGCTGGCGAAACAGTTTGGCAATTTGTTGGGTTATCAGATATATAACACGCATAGAATAGCAACGTCAAATC
This sequence comes from Chloroflexota bacterium, assembly GCA_026389735.1. The sequence goes on from JAPLHH010000019.1 coordinate 8,326, forward strand.
TAACTGTGTGAATCGGCTGTTGGAGTCATTTTTCGAAGTCGTTGATCATCTTTTTTAGCTGGCCAATTGAGAGAAGTGGATGAACGGCGAGGTGATTTCCGTCAAGGTAATGATTCGACGGTTTTACGTTCGGTAACCGAGATTTATCGTGACAAGCCTTAAGCTCTGCCGGTCTTCAGGTATTACTTATCCGACTAAAGGACTAGGCAAAGTGGCTAGTAATCATAGCCGTTAGTCGTAAGACTATCCTACGATTGAAAATCATACCGACACCCGATTCACCTCAGGCTATATAAGGTAGATAATATATCTAGAAGTTCTTAACTAAACTAATCTACTGCTTAATCGTTATAAATAATGAAAGAGGTAACAAGGAGGTAAGGAGATGGAAAGAATAAACAAACTCACAGCCATCGTTTCTCAGGACAAGGGGCTCTTGGGTCTATTGAGCGGGCTTATCTTTTCCGTTATCGGCCTATTAAGCGTAGCCGTTACCGCATGTGTCTGGTATCTGTAATAAGCAGTGCCAAACAACTACCTCGGAGCCTAAGGCAACAATCAATCGGGGCCTACATCGATTAATTTCTGGCTGCTGATGTAGACCCCGATTTGTTTGCTTTATCGGTCAGCCCTTTACGTTCAGCCTCAGATATTCCCGCTCTTTAATGTCTTGGTCGGTTCGAATGTCTTTATGCCAAACTGCTTAGCCAGTTCTTCGCATCTCTTGGCTATCTTGTCATATCCTATTCCCTTGGCAAGCTGGAACGGACCAAACCCGCCTCCGCCTCCATTAATCATCGCCTTATCAATATCATCCGGGCTTTTTACTACCCCCTCCTCGAGCAGCTTCGTGGCTTCATTCACCTGTACGGCAATCAAGTCGGTTGGGTCGAAATCTTCTTTGGCCTTGGCTAAGTCTATCTCCGGTCTTCCCTTGGACCAGTCGAAAATGCCCTTTCCTGTCTTCTTGCCCAGGGTGCCGGCATCGACCTTCTCTTTCAGCCATTTGCCCGGCTTAAAATCAGGAGACAGCTTCTCACCTAAATAGAGAAGGACATGATAGTGAATGTCCAAGCCTACATAGTCCATCGTCTCGTACGGGCCCATAGGCATGCCCAGTTTCCTCATTCTGGCGTCGATTTCCTCAGGAGTAGCCAACCCTTTTTCAAGTATGGCACCAAGGAGAACTCCACTGGGGGCAATGACCCTATTGTAAATGAAGCCGGGGGTGTCTTTTTCAACTCTGACCGGGACCTTGTTCATTTTCAGTACCAGGTCGTAGGTCACCTTCATAGTCTCTTCACTGGTCTTGTCTCCCTTTATAACCTCAATGAGCCTCATCAGAACGGCAGGGTTAAAGAAATGCATGCCCACAACCTTATCCGGTCTCTTAGTAACCGAGGCAATTTCCGTGATGCTCATAGTCGAGGTATTTGAAGCCAGCACGGCATGCGCCGGCGCTGACTTATCCAGCGCTTGAAAAACTTGTTTCTTGAGGTCCATAATTTCGGGGACGGCTTCGATAACAAAATCAGCATCCTTAACAGCCGCATCTATGTCAACAAAAATTCCAATATTCGCCAGCATTGTCTTCTTGTTCTCTTCCGTGACCTTCTGTTTTTCCACAAGTTTTTCCAGGCTCTCCTTAATCCTGGCAAGCCCCTTGTCGATAAATCTCTGTTCGATGTCCCGCATCGCCACCTTGTAGCCAGCTAATAGCGCCACTTCGGCAATTCCATGCCCCATATCACCCGCCCCCATGACTGCAATCTTTTTGATGTCTTCTACTTTCATGTCAAAATCCCCTTTCTATTTTTAAGTTCCGCATCAGGACGGCTACTCACCTGTGAAAACCGGCTCGCGCTTCTGAATAAAGGCTATTACTCCCTCCATGGCATCCTTTGTCTTTGCCACCCGCTGAGAACCTGCCAGCTCAATCTTCAATCCCTCATCGGTAGTTGTCTCGAGCCCACGAGTCACTGCATCGAGAATCAGCTGTACGGCAATCGGTGCCTTTTTAGCCAGTGTCTTGGCTAGTTCTTTAGCGTCTTTCATCAATTCCCCTGGTTTAGACACCTTAGTTACAAGGCCGATATTTAAAGCTTCAGTCGCCCTGATTCGCGTTCCAAGCAGTATCATCTCAAACGCCTTGGTCTTCCCAATCAACCTAGGCAACCTCTGTGTACCACCCCAGCCGGGTATGATACCCACATCAATCTCAGGCTGACCAATCACCACCTTTTCGGCATCAACCATTATCCTGAAATGGCAAGCCATCGACATCTCACAACCACCACCAAGAGCAAAGCCATTTATGGCTGCAATCACAGGCTTGGGGTATTTCTCGATTCGGCTAAACACCTCCTGACCTCTGGACATAGCTTTCTCACCTTCCGGCGTTCCAGCCGTTTTTAAATCAAAGCCCGCTGAAAAAGCTTTTTCGCCAGCACCTGCGATTATTAAAGCTCTTATCGCCTTATCTTTTTCTAATTCAGTTAGAGCTGCGTCGAGCTCATTGAGGACAGCTAGGCTTATCGGGTTAGCCGGTGGACGGTTCAAGGTGATTATACCGATATTTCCCTCTCGCTCAACGATTAAATTCTCATAAGCCATAATACCCTCCTTCTTTGAGAATATTCAGTGTTGCCATGACTATTTTGGAATCTTATGCTATACCGCCTCCTTTCAGCCACGGTCTTTCGAAACGCTCTTTACCCACAGAACCTTTGAAATGTTAGCATCCATGACTGTGGCTGTCAATATCGTATTGACTTTATGTCAACTGGAAAGTATTGATTTATTTAAGACAGAAACATATACTAGAGGGGAATAAATAAGGAAGGAGGTGACATTAGATGCCAGAGGTTGAGATTGGGAATGTAAGCGACTTCTTCGCCAGGCCTGTAGTAGCGGGTATAACCCTAACCGGCACATTAAAAGTCGGCGACAAGCTTCATATCAAAGGACACACTACAGACATTGAACTCACTGTTGAGTCCATGCAGATTAACAACCTTAATGTGACCGAAGGCAAGGCTGGAGATGCTATTGGCATTAAAGTGCCCGACCGCGTAAGGGCCGGGGATCACGTATACAAGGTTACGTGATAGCTTCTCAGCTTCCAATGCTCTTAAGCAGATTCGCCATTTCGATGGCGCTTGATGCCGCCGTAAAGCCACGATTACCTTCTTTAGCTCCAGCTCGCTCGATAGCCTGCTCTAGAGTATCCGCAGTTATTATGCCTTGAATGACCGGTACTCCGCTATCTAAGCTCACCCGGGAAATACCTCTGCTCACTTCAGAAGCCAAATACTCAAAATGGGGTGTACCACCACGAATCACGGCCCCAAGGCAAATAATGGCATTGTACTTGCCGCTCTCTACTAGTCTCTTAGCTACCAAAGGAATCTCTAGAGCACCTGGCGTCCAAGCGACATCTATATCCTGCTCGCTAACGCCATGACGCAGAAAAGCATCTTTTGCGCCATCAAGCAGCCTCGCAGTTATGATTTCATTGAAGCGAGAAACAACCACACCAAATTTCAGCCCCTTCCCTAATAACATGCCCTCGTACTTCTTAGCCATATAAATACCCTCCTTAACTCACAGGTTAAGCCTCAGGCTTCATCTACCTCTAATAGATGTCCCAGCTTTTTCTGTTTCGTTTTCAAATATTCCAAATTGTATGGAGTTGGCTGTGTTCTCAAATCCACAGTCTCTACTATGTGAAGTCCATAGCTCTCCAGCCCGATTACCTTCTTGGGGTTGTTAGTGAGCAAGCGAATTTTATGTAAACCTAAGTCAGCCAAAATCTGGGCCCCGATACCGTAATCCCTCAAATCAGCATCGAAACCCAAGGCAATATTGGCCTCCACGGTATCCAAGCCCTGGTCTTGGAGAGCATAAGCCCGTAGTTTGTTATGAAAGCCTATGCCCCTACCCTCCTGTCGCATGTAAAGAAAGACCCCACGTCCTTCAGCAGCAATCTTTTCCATCGCCAATGTGATTTGGTCACCACAATCGCAGCGCAGACTGCCAAAAACATCACCGGTAAGGCATTCACTGTGAACTCGCACCAGCACCGGTTTGTCACCGGATATATCGCCTCTAACCAAGGCCACGTGCTCATCTGGATCAACCTTGCTCCTATAGGCAATAACGACAAATTCGCCATATCTAGTAGGCATTTTGGCTTCAGCCACCCTTTCCACCAACTTCTCATTGCGACGGCGATAGGCTATCAAATCGGCTATACTCACAATTTTAATTCCAAACTTATCTGCCATGACTTCAAGCTGGGGCAAACGAGCCATGGTACCGTCTTCGTTCATAATCTCACAAATAACTCCAGCCGGGTAAAGCCCTGCGAACCTAGCTAAATCCACTATAGCCTCGGTGTGACCAGCACGCACCAGCACACCACCCTCTTTAGCTCGAATAGGGAACATGTGACCGGGACGAGCTAAATCCTCAGGCTTAGTGTCGGGATCAAGCACAGCCTTTACAGTTGCCGCACGGTCGTGAGCGGAAATACCACTAGAAGTCTTATGTTTAGCCTCAATTGATATGCCAAAGGCTGTTGAAAACTTGGCAGTATTCTCTTGAACCATCAGTGGCACTCTTAATTCATCCAAGCGATGACCGATTACAGGCAAGCAGATTAGACCACGAGCATGCCTGGCCATAAAATTAATTGCCTCTGGGGTGACCATTTCCGCAGCAATTGCCAGGTCACCCTCATTCTCGCGGTTCTCATCATCAACAATAATTATGAACTTGCCAGCTTTTATATCTTCGATTGCCTCAGGGACAGTAGCAAATTCCATTAAACTTCACCTCGCTTTTAAGAAGCCATGCTCCTCAAGGAAATCCAACGTCAGAACACCACGATTATATCTTTGTTTAAACCGCTCTACATACTTGGCGATAATGTCCATCTCAAGATTAACTATATCTCCAGGTTTTCTGTTACCCAACGCGGTATTCTCTCGAGTGTAAGTCACCAAAGAAACCGAAAAGGAAAAATCTTCACAGTCGATAACAGTAAGGCTAACACCATCAACAGCGATAAAGCCCTTATTCACCATATAAGGCATCAAATGAGCCGGCGCCGAAATCCTGGCAATAACAGCTTCCTCTTCAGGCTGCAATGACAGGACTTTGCCGACATCATCCACATGCCCTTGCACAAAATGACCACCGAAGCGTCCTTCAGCCAGCATAGCTCTCTCCAAATTCACCGGGTTGCCGTAATGAAGCCTGCCAAGATTGGTACGCCGAACCGTCTCAGGCATAACATCAACAGAAAAGTTATCCCTACTTACCGATGTCACTGTTAAGCAAGCTCCATTTACATCTATGCTATCGCCTGGTTTGATGTCCTCAAGCACCTTCTTTGCCTCAATAGTCAAGCGCCCAGGGCTAATCTCTCTGACTATACCAATCTCTTCGACTATCCCAGTAAACATTACTATTTACCACCTACATAGCCACTTACCAAGACGTCATCACCAAATTCGATTATCTTCACCCGATTTAGATGGAGAGCATCGGCGACTTTGTTAACACCGTTACCACCGACAGCGCTCTTGGCTTCATCCCCACCAATTATGATTGGTGAAATGAAAGCCAGAACTTTATCCACCAGACCACGGTCAAATAACGAACCGAAGAGCCCGCTCCCCCCTTCCACCAAAATACTGGTAACCTCTCGTTTCCCCAGAATGCTTAAAAGCTCCTTCAAATCTATTACACCTTTTTCAGCCGGCAATTCCACAATCTCAGCCCCAGTCTTTCTGAAGCCCTCCGCCGTTTTCGCATTAAAAGGTTTAGCTACAGCAACAAGAGTTTTTCCTGGTTCTTCAAAAATTCGAGCCGATAGTGGTGTCCGACCTTTACCATCAACAATCACCCTTAAAGGCTGCAGCTTAGTCTTACCGCCTTTACCACTGCACCCCCTGGCTGAAAGCTGAGGGTCATCAGCAACTATGGTATTTGCTCCCACCATAATGGCATCGACTATATGACGCAGGTAATGCACAAACTTCCGGGATTCTTCGCCACTTATCCACTTAGAATCACCATTTTGAGTAGCAATTTTACCATCAAGGCTCATAGCAAATTTGGCAATCACAAAGGGCATACCGGTAGTAATGAACTTAATGTAACCTTCGTTTATCTCCTGAACTCCCTCCTCACACTGACCGACGAACGTCTTTATTCCGGCTTCTTCCAATATCTTTAATCCTTTGCCCGAAACCAGGGGATTGGGGTCAATCAAAGATATATGAACCTCGGAAATACCAGCATCGATTATAGCCTGGGTACATGGTGGTGTGCGTCCATGATGGCAACAAGGTTCTAGTGTAACATACATCGTCGCTCCCTTAGCCCTTGGCCCAGCCTGTCGAATTGCCATTATCTCCGCATGAACAGACCCTGGCGGCTGGGTATGCCCCAACCCCACAACAACCCCATCTCTAACTACCACAGCACCTACCGCCGGATTAGGACTGGTGTAACCTAAGGCTAAACCAGCCAATGATAAAGCGCATTCCATAAAATCTTTAGGGCGAGCTAACACTTATGACCCCTTAACAATGTCCTCATTATACTTACTGGCAGTCGGCTCAATCTGACCTTGATATTTACTTCCCAACTCAGCTGCCCCATACAGCCTGTCCACCGGAGAGGTTAGCCTAAGAAAAGAGATTTGTCCAATCTTCATCTTATAATAAAGGGTAATCGGCAATTTGGCAACACTGGATAGCTCGATAGTAAGGTGTCCCTGCCAACCCGGGTCAACATAACCAGCAGTTGAGTGGATTAGAAGCCCAATCCTCCCCAGAGAACTTTTCCCCTCAAGCCTTCCAACTATGTCATCGGGCAGAGTAATCGACTCCAAAGTGCTGACCAGGACAAACTCACCAGGATTAAGGAAAAAAGCATTATCCTCATCAAGCTCCACAAGCTCATTCAAGTGATCCAGACTACGCCTGACATCTATGTAGGCAGGATGCCGTTGTGGTTTGAAGACAAGGAGCTTTTTATCTAAATGAAGATCAACACTAGCTGGCTGGATGCAACTTGGGATTAGAGGCTCAATAATAATCCTGCCTTTGGCGATTTCTTCTTTAATTGTCCTGTCACTAAGCACCATAGCTTCGAACACATTGTAGCATCAAGCTTCTTCAAAGCGCAAACAAAAACATGCGCCTAGATTACGCAAAAGCGGCTGGTTTGCCTTCATCATGTGATAAGTTAATCACTAAGCCTAACTTGTAGTCTAAGGGTGGAAAACACTACAATCAGAAAAGAGCACAACCGGAACCTGAGTCAAGCTTGACATTACTAACTCAACTGCTTAAAGTATCCGTTAACAAGTTGTGCCAATTCTGCTGACGACGCACACTCTTACTTGCTCAGCAGTGAACTGTTTGTGTATCTGCTTCATACATCCCTCCTTTCCTGGAGGAATGCGACACTGGAGTTCACTTTTGAAAAAGTTTTAAGATTAACCTATATAGCTACTAAAGAGGTTAGGTATCTCAAGGTAAAAACCAAAGGAGGTAAAGAACATATGGCAAAAAAAGTTGGGATTGTAGGTGCAGCGGTAACACCTTTTAGAGGCAAATGGTATCAGAAGACCTATTACGAACTGGCCCAGATGGCCACTAGGGAAGCAGTCGCAGATGCAGCTATTTCTATCAAGGATGTAGATGCTGTTTTTTATGGTATATACAACGATATCTTCGAAAGAACTTGTATCCCAGAGCATCCCCTGCAAGGGATTATAGGAATGCAAAATAAGTTTGGCATACGCATAAGTAATGGCGGAGCGACAGGTGCCTATACCATATCAGCAGCCCATGCTTATTTGGCCGGAGAAAGGTTCAAAACCGCTCTGGTCTTAGGCGTGGAAAAGGCTACCGATTGCTTTGATTTTACATCCATGTCAGCAACACCGGAAGTCATCAAGACTATCGCTTGGTCAGGTGACAGTTTCTTTGAGCAGAAGATAGGCTGGAGCGCTTCAGACAGCTACGCCGAAGTAGTCCTGGGCTATATGGATGAATATCCGGGCACTCTGAAACCAGAGGTTACTGCTCAGATATCCGCCTTGCTCAGCCAACAAGTGAGAACTAATCCCTATGCCCAAAGACAATTCGACCAGGTAACTCCTGAAGAGGTAATGAACTCGAGGTATATAGTTTACCCCTTTAAAGAGCTGGAGATATGCGTCTATAGCGAAGGTGCTGCGGCTCTAATCCTGGCTGAAGAGGAGACAGCGAAGGCCATAGCCAAGAATAGCGGAAAACCAATAATTTGGATCACAGGCGTAGGAGAAGCCAATGAGCATTCCTTTGCTGGCAAAAATCAGAAGAATATGTCTCACATTGTCTCCGATTACCTCGGCGCTCACCGCGCTTACGAAATGGCCGGCATAAAAGACCCCGTAAAGGCTATACAGATGGTCGAACTTCATGATGCCTTCATTCATCAGCTTGAAATCACTATGGCGGAGTTCGGCTTGGTACCCTACCAGACAGTTGACTCCCTTATCGAAGATGGCCTTATTTTGCCGGGTGGTAAGTATCTGGTCAACCCATGCGGCGGCTTGACTTACTGTGGGCATGCTGTTGGAGCTAGCAACATAATGTCAGCCTGGTCAGCCAGAAACGAGCTAATCAAGAGAAATCTCAAAACAGCTCTGATGCATGGCACCGGAAGTACTGTCGCCCAATATACAGTTTGCGCAATACTGGAGCATGAATAACTAAGGAGGTTCAGCAATGTCGGAAAAGAGACGTAAGATTATACCGGACGAGTTCATACCAGAAGTAAGAAGCAGAGTAATTACTATTGATAATCAAGACTACCTGTTACAGAACGATGCTATGTTTACCTTCTATGAGCGAAGCATAGGTGAGCTTTCACCCTTCTTCCTCGCTATTAAAAACGAAAGGAAGATTCTCGGCTGTAAATGTTCCAAGTGTGGCATAGTCAGGGTACCCCCTATGGTGACCCACTGCCCTGACTGCGAGTTCGCACCCACCAAGCTGGTAGAAGTCGGCCAAGTAGGCAGGATGAACACAACCCCACCCATTACCTACTTCGCCACTTCACTGTTTCTGGACAAAGCCCCCTTCGGCAGGGGACGTGTAATACTAAAGGGCGCCGATACAGCCTTAAGTGTCATGCTTTACACCACAACAGGCATACTAGTGCCTGGATTAATCACAAAAGGCACAGAGGTCAAGGTGATTTTCAGAGACGAGCGCGAAGGGCAAATATCAGATATCTACTGTGTGCCGACTTCAGAACTAACTCCACAGCAAGTTGCCAAGAAAGGGCTCCAGGAGTCTGAATTAAACTGGGAAGCACCAAAAGAACCTCAATTCTCTAAGCCAACCGACAAAGACATGGCTAACTACAGACAGTGTCTTAAGGAGATGCAGGCTCTGGCCGTTAAGATGAGCCAATCAAAACGCGCTCGCAAGGCTATCGAAGGCTGGAAGCGGAATATCGCTGTGAAGACAAAAGCCGGTGAGTTTGCTATGTATATCAATAACGGCGATTTCAGGATTGAAGACAAAAAACTAGCGTCTCCTGACTTCGTCATGGCATGTGAAGACCCTAGGACTCTCCTTGACGGGCTGATGTATAAGGGCGCCATTACCGACTCCGTCATAATGAAAAGGCTATGGATAAGCAAGAACCTGGAGTTCAACACTATCTTTAAACTCGACAGATTGGCTCGATTCTTAGTAATGGAGCAAAAGGAGAAGGCAGCAAAGTAATTCAAGTGCGCTACACTATTAAAGGATTAATAGGCTTTGAAACCTCTAATCGGAGCAAAATAGGGTAACTCTCAACCTTAGACACAAGAAGGGGAAGGAGATTTTCTACAAACTTATTGTCAAAGCAGGTATCTTCTACACGAATTATCGTGAGAAGATATTGCGAGAGCTAGTTACTGATTATAAGACGCTATCTAAAACGTGCTCTCCCTAGCCCCTACCTTATTTCACCAGTAGAGACTACATCCAAGCTGTAAAACGCTCAAGTACTCCCTATTTGAATTCTAGGGTATGCGCTATTTCTGAAAACTTGGCTTCATCGTACTTTGCCAGCAGCCCTACAGTAGCCACCGTAACGATGATCCACTTGTTGTCCTTCATTGCTCCAAGAACAAAGGCATCAATTGCCATTGGAGCTATCGGATGTTTGAACTTGCCTGTACCCTGGGTGGCTTTAGTACCATCTGACAGAGTTGTCTCACTCTGAGACTTAATATTAACGTCTGAGCCGCCAGTTCCTTCAACCGCTGCAGTAAGCGCATCAACAAGAGTAGCACCCTCGGAAACACTAACAAGCAATACCGGAACCTGGGCTGGCGCTTGAGCGACGAATAAGATCCCTGGCCCTGAAATTGCAGTTGCCTCTTTCCAATCCTTGGGATACTTCACAGAGAAACCAAATTCAGCATTGGTGTATTCGGCAGCCTCGAACGAGAGAGCCGACGGCTTCTCTGTCTCAGCTTGTTGTTCGGGTGGAGCCGACGGCCCCTCTGTCTCAGCTTGTTGTCCGGGTGAAGCCGGCGGCTTCTCTGTCTCAGTCGGTTTCTGGCACGTACATGCCGGCAGGGTCAGACCCAGAACAAGCAAAATGGCGATAAACAGCACCGCGAATTTCCATTTTTTGTCAAACATCACACGCCTCCTTTAAAACATTAGTCGTGACATATCTTTATACATTCATTGCACGGCCGTTGTCAAGACCCCATGTTAACTTTTCGCGGAACTTGAACCATGTGTTATAATACGTGAAGCCTCTGGCTGGGCCGGATTTATAAACTTAAAAAGATTGCCTTTTATCCCAAATCGGTTTGCACAGCCTATCACAGAAAGACAGGCACGAGTCAAGATTCACCTAAGACAAGATATAAGGAGGCTTTTTGATGTCAGGAATCATCTCTTACGGGGCTTATGTGCCACTGTGGCGACTGAGTCGAGATGCTATAGGTGCTGCCTGGGGCAGGCCGTCTTTGGGCGGCGAGCGAAGCGTAGCCAACAACGACGAGGATACAGTTACCATGGCAGTGGAGGCAGTGCTCGACTGTCTGGCCGGGACCGACCGCGATAACATTGATGGCTTATACTTCGCTTCAACTACAGCGCCTTTCCGGGAGAAACAATGCGCCGCCTTGGTGGCAGCTGCCGCCGACTTGAAACCAGATATAATCACCGCCGATTTTGGTAATAGTCTACGAGCCGGAACCACCGCCCTCAGAGCAGCATTAGATGCAGTCAACAGTGGCTCGGCGCAAAACATAATCGTTGTTGCCGCTGACTGTCGCCTGGGTTACCCTCGTTCAGACTATGAGCAAAACTTCGGCGACGCCGCCGCAGCTCTATTGGTAAGCAAAAACGGAAAACCAATCGCTAATGTAAAAGGCAACTACACGATATCCAACGATATGTACGATGTTTGGAGGTTGGATAAGGATACCTTCGTGCAATCCTGGGAAGAACGCTTCATAATCGAGCATGGCTATATTGAAAACATGTCTAAAGCAATCACCGGTTTAATGAAAAAACAGAATCTCTCGGCCGGGGATATAACTAAAGCCGTGTTTTATGCACCTACTGCCCGAACTCAGCAACAGCTTGCCCGACAGCTAGGTTTCGACCCAAAGACACAACTTCAGGACTTGCTGAATAGCAACCTGGGAGTATGTGGCTGCGCCCATGCATTGTTGTTGCTGGTGGCAGCTCTAGAGGCTGCCAAGGAAGGTGACAAATTCCTCGTTGCCAGTTACGGAGACGGCAGCGACGCTTTCTTCATCGAGGTCACGGCTCAGGTGGACAAAATCAAAACCGGTAGGCGCGGAGTGAAAGGCTTTTTGGCTTCAAAACAGGCACTGCCCACCTATGAGCGATACCTCAGTTATCGTGGTATATTAGAACCGCAGCCCGGAGAACCTTTCCGCCTCTTTCCAGCAGCCTCTGTTAGCTGGCGAGAACGCAACTGGTCTATTCGCTTTCACGGCAGCAAATGTAAGAATTGTGGACTGATTACATTCCCAATACAGCGGGTGTGTTACCAGTGTCAGGCTAAAGACAATTATGAGGAGGTAAGGCTCTCAGATAAAAGGGGGAAAGTGTTCACCTTCTCTTTGGACAATCTGGCTGGCAGAAGCGACGACCCCCTAATACCTCAAGTAGTCATCGAATCGGATTTAGAGAATACGAGAATATACTGCGTGATGACAGACTGTGACCCTAAGGAGATTAAAATCGACATGCCCGTCGAAATGACTTTTAGAAGGCTCTACGAGGGCGCCGGCATGTATATCTACTTCTGGAAATGTCGACCCATAAGATAAGGAGATAAATAGATGGAGAGTATAAAAGATAAAGTCGCCATAATAGGTATGGGATGCTCCAAGTTCGGGGAGCGCTGGGAATCAGGCCTTGATGATTTAGCTATAGAGGCTGCCTACGAAGCCTATGAAGATGCCGGCATTGAGCCCAAGGATATCCAGGCTTGCTGGTTTGGAACGGTGACTGCACCGATAACCGGCCTGGGAGCTACACATGCCGCCAACGCATTGAAACTGCGCATCCCTATGACCCGCGTGGAAAACTGGTGCATCACTGGGCACGAAGCCTTAAGGAACGCCTGCTTTGGCGTGGCTTCTGGCATGTACGATATCGTGCTGGCCCTCGGCGTGGAAAAACTCAAGGATACCGGCTTTCCCGGGCTTGGCACTGGTCGAGGCATGAGCCCGGTATTGGAAGCCCGCCGTACTTCACCAGGCAGCTTTTCCCTCATCGCTACCAGATATTTCTACACTTATGGGCTAAGTCCAGAGGAAGGCAAGGCAACTATTGGTAAGATTGCAGTTAAGAACCACAACAACGGTAGCATGTGCCCTAAAGCCCATTTTCGCAACAAGATAACCTTAGAGCAGGTAATGAATGCGCCAATCATCGCCTGGCCTTTGGGACTTTTTGACTGCTGCGGCAACAGTGACGGCTCTGCCGCTGCCATCCTGGTTCCGGCCAGCCAGGCGAAGAAATTCAGGGCTGACCCGGTTTACGTAAAAGGCTTAGGGCAATCCTTCGACCCCCTGCTGCCGCATGTCCGTCCCCAGTTCGACTGGCTAACCTGGGATGCTTTACAGAACTCTTCCCGCCAGGCCTATGAGCAAGCCGGGATACGCAACCCCCGTGAAGAGATTAATATCGCTGAGGTTCACGATTGCTTCACTATCACTGAGCTTATTATTTACGAGAACTTTGGCTTCAGTGCTCAAGGCAAAGCTAAAGAGGATATAGATGCTGGCTTTTTTGAGCTTTCCGGGGGGTTGCCAGTAAACACAGACGGCGGTTTGAAATGCTTCGGACATCCAGTAGGCGCTAGCGGCTTGAGGATGACCTACGAAGTCTATAAGCAAATACAGGGAAAGGCTCAACTGCCGGAGCGGCAACTGAAGGACGTGAAACTGGGTTTGTCACATACTTTCGGCGGCCCGCCGCAGGTAAGCGCCGT
>JAPLHH010000079.1 GCA_026389735.1 Chloroflexota bacterium
AGGTGAGCCTTAAACCATATGCCGGTATTTCAAATATTTCTATCGATGAAAACGAATTGGCGGCTGCTACCTGGGCTTTCCAATACCAGAAGACAGTGGCACGGCACGGATACTCTGCCCGACGCTAAAGCGCGATATCTACCGCTGGTCACAGCAAGCGGATCTGTGGGAGTAATCGCCATATCATCAACCGATAGCAGCAGGTAATTGACCATTGAGCAACAGCGTATTCTAGAGGCATATGCTGATCTCGCTGTCGTCATTGAAAGTGTTTTGTTAAGCCAGGAACGGCGTAACTCATAAGTTAGATATTTAAAGACTGGAAATAGAATAGTCATAAGTAAGTTAATAAATAGAGTGAGTACCGAAAACACATTTGCCCATTTTGTGTCTTGAACTTCTGCTTCACGAACTAATTCCCAAACTGAGGAGAGCAATTAGATGTTTATTACCAGGCGCACCAGCCACCATCCGTAACAATAGTAGCACCGGTGATGAAGCTGGATGCGTCATCAGATGCCAGCAGAACAGCCAGCCCTTTGAGTTCTTTAGGTTCAGCAAACCTCTTTTTGGGAGTTAACGCTATTACCTTTTGTGCCCACGCCTGAGTTTGCTCATCAGTCCTTTCTTCCGCGTCACCAAGCCTGGTTCCTGCGTAGAAACCGGGAGCAATCGCATTTACCCTGATATTATCAGGGCCGTATTGTACCGCTGCTGTTTTGGTAAGACCAATTATCCCGTGTTTGGATGCAATGTAGTTCGGCAGTGCCAGAATATCCGGGTCAGCTGCCACCAATCCCAGTATCGAACTTATATTGATGATCGAACCACTTTTCTGCCGAAGCATCAACTTTATGCCTTCTTGCATACACAGAAAGGTGCCCGTCAAATTTACACTAATAACTCTGTTCCAATCTTCTAGTCGCATTTCATGGATTCTGGCTCCTTTTGTAGCGATTCCAGCATTGTTGAACAGCACATCGAGCTTGCCAAACTCCTGGTCAACCTTCCGGAACAATGCTTTGACTTCATCCTGTTTTGACACGTCTGCTTTAACGACTAATGTCTTTACCCCGTATTTGGCAATCATGTCTGCCGTCTCTTGCGCCCGAGCCTCACTTTTAGACGAGCAAACTACGTCACTACCATGTTCCGCCATGGCCTCACAAAGAACTCGTCCAAGCCCGTTTCCGGCACCAGTAATCAATGATACTTTTCCTTTTAAGCTGAACGGATTTGTTTCGGACATTGTTGACCTCCTATGAACACACAATGCCTGTCAAACTGTGCATTCAACATCTATTTTGCTTCCTGCCCTAGGAGCCTAGGTCACGAGTAATCGAGGAAATTAACCATTGGCTGCCATTGTCAAAGTTCTATAAGAGATAGTCTTTGCAATCCTAGCATACGCTTGCTATACCAACCGCTTGCCTCCTTTCCGAGGTCAATTATACTCCATCAGCACTTTCTGAAAAATCATCCAGCCTTTACTTCGAGCTTGTAAATGCACATTTGCTTGAAATGATTACTATATGACTTGTCAACGCCTTGCCACGGCCAGATGGCGGTTCTCCTCCCAATTTGGGTCGTAAGATACACCTCTTTTCAGTATTGCGTAAAGCATGGACAGAAGCTTACGGCCGACAGCGACCAAGATGTGCATCTTAGCTTTGCCCTCTCTAACCCGGCGTTCGAAGTATTCTCGACAGCGAGGCAAGATCCTGATAGCAAGCACAGACCACATCCAGATAAGC
>JAPLHH010000021.1 GCA_026389735.1 Chloroflexota bacterium
TCCCTCTCCTGGTAAAGCCCGCAGTCCACCAGGAGCCTCATATTGCTAGCCTCGACGAGATAGCAAGAGCCGGTGACGCTCTGGGCAGCACCGAGGAAAGCTAGCTTAATTTGCATGTTTTGAGATGATAACAAAAGCGGATGGATTAGGCAATGTGCTTGTCTTGTCACAAATTATTGCTATAATAATCATTAAGCAAGGAGGAGTAAGTATATGCCTGATTTGAGAACTGCCATAACATTGGTTGAGATAGTGGTAGGTGTGGCTGTAGCCATACTCATAGGTGATTTCCTGGGTAATAGGGTAGGCCGAGCACGTCTGGCCATTGCCATGGGCGTTATTGCTATGATTGCCATCGTAGCCTTCGTGATTTATGCGGCCATCGTTCTCGCTAGTGATTAAGAAACTATACCCCAAGAGTAAGCAGGATATACAAGAACGACCATATAGGCTATCATTCAGGGGAGGAGAGGATTCCATAAGAGTTAAAGGACGCGATTTTTTCTATTGGTTCCCTATCATACTCTGCGCTTAGTTTTGCCGGGTCGTAATAGCCTAAGGCTATTAGAATATCTATCTTTTTTTGCTGCGGGACATTCAATATTGCTTTTACCGCCCCTTCGTCAAACCAGCCTATCCAGCAGGTTCCCAGGTCCAGGTCTACAGCCTGGAGTATAAAATGCTCACAGGCTATTCCTAGGTCTATAAGGTGGTATTCCGTGCCGCGGAACATCCCGCCGATTCTAGCTAAAAATTTAGACTTTTCAGAGACGACAGCAACTATAACTGGCGCCATTTTGCAGAAGGAATTTGCCGAGTAAATGCCGCTGAATGCAGCATCACAGAGCTTGTTCTTCAATTGCCTGTCATCAACGACTATAAACTTCCATGGTTGTGAATTGCAGGCAGAGGGGGATATCCTCGCTGCCTCAAGACACATCATTATCTTTTCCCGCTCCACAGGTTTGTCTAAAAAATCCCTGACGCTTTTTCTCTGCTTCAGTACGTCTATAAGAGCCATTGATTTTCCTCCCCTCTCGATTTCACCAGCTGAAATGCGTGGGGCTAATCCTATTTTAGCACATGTACTTATGAGATTTTGCGCTACGCTCAGAATGACATTGAAAAAGGCTATTCTCAGGGTACAGATGTGAAAGGGCTCATGGCCGCAATGACAGAGAGGAGTTGCTAAACAGCCTCTATGCTGTCAGCTTTGACGAGTAGCCTCGACAGTGTTACAATTCTGAATTTGGCAGCGAATTATATTGGAATTAAGTATATAAATTGGAAGGAGTGAGATATGATTTCGTTTAGTCCCAGCGAAGAACAGCAAATGATCGTGAAGATGGTGAAGCAATTTGCCAACGACGAGATGAGGAAAGTCTACAGGGAGTGCGACGAAAGCGGTGAAATTCCTGCCCGTGTCATCGACACCGCCTGGAAGCTAGGGCTTGTTTCCACCAGTATACCTGAGGAGTACGGAGGGCTTGGCGGTGAGCGCTCAGCAATTACCGGTGCGCTTATCGCCGAGGAACTGGCGTGGGGTGACCTGTCTGTGGCAATGCATATCCTCTGTCCTTCCCTGGCTGTATATCCCATCCTGGAGACGGGCACTGAGGAGCAGAAGAAAAAGTACTTGCCAGCTTTCTGCGACGAGAAGTGCAGAACCGCTACCGCCGCTCTCATCGAGCCACGCTTCGGCTTCGACTCCTACTCTCTTTCAACCACTGCCCGACCTGACGGCAACGGCTATGTGCTTAATGGGCAGAAGTGCTACGTGCCTCTAGCTGCCGATGCCGACCTTTTGCTGGTCTATGCGGCTGAGAACGGCAGCAGCCAGGGCTTCGTCATCGAGAAAGGCACAAAGGGGCTGGAGGTCGGCGAGCGAGAGAAGAACATGGGGATAAAGGCTCTAGCCACCTACGAGCTCAGCCTGAAGAACTGCCGTGTACCGAAAGAGAATCGGCTAGGTGGTGGCAAGGGATGTGATTTTGAGCGCATTATGAATTGCTCAAGGGTGGCACTCTCGGCAATGGCTGTGGGAGTAGCCAGAGCTGCCTTTGAGTATTCAAGGGACTATGCCAAGGAGCGTGTTGCCTTCGGCGAGCCAATTGCAGCTCGGCAGGCAATCGCTTTTATGCTAGCAGAGATGGCCATTGAAATCGATGCCACAAGGTTGATGGCCTGGGAGGCTGCCTGGAAATTGGACCGAAAGGAAGAGGCAACCAAAGAAGCCTCAATAGTAAAAATGTATGCTGATGATATGGTGATAATGGTGACCGACCGCGCCGTGCAGATTCTGGGTGGGCATGGTTATATTCGCGACCACCCGGTCGAACTGTGGCTCAGGAACGGTCGAGGCTTTGCCACTTTTGATGGCATGGCTATTATCTAGAAGGAGGCATAATATAATGATAGACTTTGAACTTACACCGGAACAGAAAGAAGCCGTAAAGGCAGCTCATCAGGTTGCCGAGGAGCTATTTCGCCCTATAAGCCGTTACTTCGATGAGCATGAGCATGAGAGCCCGCAAGAACTTATTGACAAGCTGTGGGAGAAAAGGCGAGAAGGCAGTTTATTTGTGGGTTTAGACACAACTGGGGCGTTAAGGGTGGAGGAGGCCTGCTGGGGCGATGCCGGCCTTTATTTGTGCGTTCCGAGTCCGGGGTTGGGAGGTGCAGCTATTTTCGCCACCGGGACACAAGAACAGATACAACGTTTTCTGGGCAAATACAACGAGGGCGGACCAAAATGGGGTGCTATGGCGATGACAGAGGCTGCTTGCGGCTCGGACACCTCTGCCATCAGCGCCACTGCAGTACGCGATGGTGACGAATGGGTGCTCAACGGCGAGAAGATATTTGTAACCTGTGGGAAAAGAGCTATGGAGAATCCTGAAAGTGTGTTGGTAGTCTGGGCTACCGTGGACAAATCAGCGGGACGTGCCGGCATGAAGTCATTCGTGGTGCCGGCTGGAACCCCCGGGGCGAAGGTGGAGAAGATGGAGAAAAAACTGGGAATCAGGGCCAGCGATACTGTAACCATCGTTCTCGATAACTGCCGTATCCCTTACGAAAACATACTGGGCAGTCCTGAAGTTAGGACGATAGATAAGACCAAAACTGCTGGATTTAAGAAGGCCATGGCTACTTTCGACGCCACCCGACCCATTGTGGCTGCACAGGCCTTGGGCATTGGACGCGCTGCGTTGGATTTCGTCAAGGAAACCTTGGAGAAGGAAGGTATTGAAATACGCTATGGCTTGCCGCGGCAGAAGCTAACCGCCCTGGAACGAGATGTTATGGACATGGAAGCCAATTACAAGGCGGCCAAGCTGCTGACATTGCGGTCATTGTGGATGATGAGCCAGTTTCTGCCTAATAACCTTGAAGCGTCAATGGCCAAGGCGAAAGCTGGGCTTGCCGTTACCAAGATTACTCAGAAGGCGGTTGAGCTTATGGGACCGCTGGGCTATTCGAGGAAATTCCTCCTGGAGAAGTGGATGCGTGATGCCAAGATAAACGATATCTTCGAAGGCACCGGCCAGATTAACATGCTTGTAGTGGCACGACGAATCCTCGACTATTCCCGAGGGCAGCTTAAGTAAACGTCGCTACATGAGAAATTTAGGGGCCGCCCTTTAGGTGGTGACGGGGATGAAAATAGTCTATCATACTCGTTACACTGAAGTTTATACCTCTGACCCTGCTGCTAGCCCGGGTAGGATAGAGGCAATCCTGAGAGAGCTTGAGGGGAGATATAACTTTGTTGAACCTGAAGTAGCTTCAGAGGAAGATTTAAGGCAAGTCCACACTAAATATCACATCGAATCAATCAAAAGAGATAAGCATCTTTATGAGATTGCCTGCCTGGCAGCTGGGGGTGCCATCAAGACTGCCCAGATAGCTATGGAAGGCGAAGCCAGTCTTGGCCTGATCAGACCACCTGGGCATCATGCCAGCTCTGACCATTGCTGGGGATTCTGCTATTTCAATAACATCGCCGTAGCTTTAGCTAAGCTTCATAGCGAAAACTCGATTGAAAGCGCTTTAATTCTGGATTTTGACCTGCATTTCGGAGATGGCACCAACAACATTTTTGCTGGGAGCAAAATTGAGTACTTCCAGCCAAGTAACCATGAGCGGCAAAGATTCGTTGAAGAGATAATTAATAAGTTCCGGCAGGAAAAGGGCTATTCCATACTGGCGGTTTCAGCTGGCTTTGATCGCCATGTCGAAGACTGGGGCGGGCAGCTTACGACTGATGATTACCGGACAATCGGCAAGTTAGTCAAGGAAACCGCTGAAAGGAACTGTAAAGGCAGAAGGTTTGCCGTTTTAGAAGGTGGCTATAACCACAATGTCCTGGGCAGAAACGTCAAGGCCTTCTTGGAAGGACTGGCTTAGGCAATAGTTCTATGGCGGACATTTGGCGCATACCGACCTGAACAGCGTTGTACTCAAGTAGCGGTCGCCGCGGTCGGGCAATATGACAACAATCGTGCCAGAGTTCAGGTCTTTGGCTATGCGCAAAGCTGCGGCTACTGCCGCTCCGCTTGACATTCCGACAAAGATGCCTTCTCTTGTAGCCAGCAGCCTAGTTGTTTCGAATGCTTCACCGTCCTCAATGACGACTTTTTCGTCAAATATCTCTGGGCGATAGATCTTAGGAACTATAGATTCACTCATATTCTTCAGTCCCTGTATCGTGTGTCCCACTGTAGGTTCAACTCCGACTATTTTGACGCCAGGTTTTTTCTCTTTTAGATATTTCCCAGCCCCCATCAATGTTCCCGTTGTCCCCATGCCAGCGACGAACACGTCAACCTCCCCCTTAGTTTGGGAGAAGACCTCTGGGCCGGTTGTTTCATAGTGAGCCAGAACATTGCTTTCGTTATCGAATTGATTGGGCATGTAGCATTTCTCAGGTTCTTCATCTAGAAACTGCCAGGCTCTTCTGATAGCTCCGTCGGTGCTTTCTTTGGCCGGGGTCAGCACAGCTTCAGCGCCGAGGGCCATAAGGGCGTGCTGTCTCTCTGTGCTCACGCATTCTGGCATGAATAGCTTGACCCGGTATCCTTTTGCGGCACCTATCATTGCTAAAGCAATTCCCATGTTTCCTGAAGTCGGTTCAACTATTGTCTTATCCCTGGTGAGTTTGCCAGATTCCTCGGCTTTGCTTATCATGTAGTAGGCAGGCCGGTCTTTGACCGAACCTCCCGGATTGCTGCCTTCGAGTTTTCCCAGGATTCTTACCCTCGGATTTCCATTCAGATTCTTCAGTTCTATCAGTGGAGTGTTACCGATAGCGTCGAATAGACTGAATTTCTTGTCTTTCACAGCTACTGAAAGTTCCTCTGAGTTTTTAATTCTAGCTCGCATGCCTGTTATTACTCAGCCTCCAATCTTGAAAGGATTGTACGCATCAGAAGTAGTCTACGACAACAAGCCTGGCAAATCAAGTTTTGTCTGAGAGTGTAGCAGCGGTCCGAATGTCATTCTGAGCGAAAGGAAAGTCCGCTCAGGCTATTACTTCGAACTCGCCTTCTAGCACGATATCTTTGGAAGAGCGCCCCACCATTACTTTGAAAACGCCCGGTTCGACGGTAAACTTCATGTCCTTGCCATAGAATCCAAGCGTCTCTGTTGGCAGTTCGAATTCCACCGTCTTGGTTTCACCCGGTTCCAAAGCGATTCGCTTGAAACCTTTCAACTCTTTAACAGGCCTGGTAATGCTGGCAACCACATCGTTGATGTAGAGCTGGACTACTTCCTCGCCGGCTCTGTTTCCGGTATTCTCGATATCAACCTTTATTGAGGTTTTGCCGGTCAGCCGAACCCGTTTTGGCTCTATTCTAAGGTTGCTGAAGTTGAAGATGGTATAGCTGAGGCCATAGCCGAATTCAAAAGCTGGGCTGGTGCCGGCATCAACTTTCATAAATGGCTCTCACGAGGTCATCCTGCACGCCTGATAGGCAGAGTTCGGCGCTGTCTCTCATTTCACCGCAAGTACAATCAGGTGTCAGGCCAGATTTTCCTCCAACCACCACGATGGCTACGTCAGCTGCCTGTGCAGCTTTTACGGCTTCATCAAAGCCGTCTTTTGATGCACCGCTTACCTCACAGCCCTTGGCATATAAGACATTGGTCTTCGCAGTGACTTTTGACTTAATTCCTTCCAACATAGTGACTACAGGAACGGTGATTTGGTCGGGTTTGGTGTCTGCCTCTGGCAAAGGAGAACCGAGCACGTTTGTTGTCATCGCCATAATTCCGATGTGGGCAGCGTAAGTATAGTCGCCGAGGAGATTCCTTTGGACGTCCGCATTCGGACCTATGACAGCGATGGTCTTAATATTCTTATTCAGCGGCAGGATGTTGTCCTTGTTTTTCAACAGGACTATTGATTTCCGGGCAGTCTCGAGGGCGAGTTTACGGTGCTCCGGCAGGTCAAAAACCTTTGCTGCCTTTTCTGGCTTAACATAAGGATTTTCAAAGAGACCCAGCATGAACTTGAGCCTCAGCGTCCGGGAAATGGCACGGTCAACCAGTTTCTCTGAGACCACCCCCTTTTCAATTTGCTCTTTCAAAGGCTGGGCATAGCAGTCATACTTGGGAAGCTCAATATCGATGCCAGCTGTAAGAGCCAGCTTGGCCGCATTTGCCTTATCAGGAGCCATCCGGTGATAGCTCCACAAATTGTCAACAGCAAAGTAGTCGGAAACAACAATCCCCTCAAATCCCCACTCCTTACGCAAAATGTTCGTCAGAAGTTCCTCGGAAGCGCCGCATGGGATGCCGTCGATTTCGTGGTAGGCGTTCATCACAGATAATGCCCCGCCCTCTTTAATGGCCTTCTCAAATGGATACAGGTAGACTTCCCTGAGCATCCTGGGCGGTATATCAGCAGGCGCCCAGTTAAGCCCGCCCTCTGATTTGCCATAACCGACGAAGTGTTTTAAGGTGGCTACTACGCCTCTCCTCAAATCATCACCCTGAAGCCCTTTTATGTATGCTGTTCCCATCTTGGCGATGAGATAGGGGTCCTCA